>JALHJD010000253.1 GCA_022837185.1 Desulfobacteraceae bacterium | reverse complement strand
GGTATCCGGATAGTTGGCATTGGGCTTGCGTACGTCCGGGGGGTTCCACGGATACACCTGGCCCAGCAGGCCGCCGGTGCCGAATTCGACCAGGCCCGAGATGTTGAAATCCTTGAGCACCAGGCTCCAGTCCAGCCCCATCTTGGAGTTGTCCCTGAGAAAAACTTCAATGATTTTCGCTTCAATGACGACCTGGCGGTACAGTTCCTTTTTCAAAGTGTCGATATAGTGTTCGACCTTTTCGAGGAGGGGCCGCGGGGCGCTGACGGTGACAAGACCGATGTTCCTGTCGACGGTGTAGTAGGACTGCCCCAGGGAAACCCGCCGGGTTGCCTGCTGCACCCTTTCCTCGGAGGAGGCCGCAGTGCCGCTTCTTGTTTCCTCGGTGGCAATGATTTCCTCCTGTTCCGTCTTCTGGGTCCGCCATTCCTGCAGGATCAGGTCAAGGTTGGTGGTGATGTTGTCCCAGACGTCAAACTTATTCTCTGCGCTTTTGACCTTGACCGTGCCTTCCGTGCCGGTTGCGGCATCGCGATCGGTCAGGAAGTTGCCGCCCACCGTCGAAGTGTATTCCCCTTTCATGAACGGGATGGCGATGTGATACTTCCTCGTTTCACGATACTTGACAACAATGGTATTGCCCTGGACTTCATGGAAGTAGTCGACCTGGCGCAGCAGGTTGTCGATGGCGCCGAAGAAGCTGTCATCGGCGCTGATATCGACGTCGACCAGGACATTCTGGTCAACGTCGCTGGACCAGCTGACATTCATGCCCCGGAGATTGGCCAGCCGCTTGAGAATGTCCCATAGCGGCTGCGGCCCCCTGGTCGAGGTGATGTTGGCCCCGACCTTGATTTCATACTCCTCGGTATCCTCTTCCAGCATATCCGAGGCCAGTTCATCCTGGGCAAAGTACGACGGGACCTGGTAACGTACCGGCAGCTGTGCGGGACCGTCTTCTTTCGCCGCGGCGGCGGCCGGAGCAGGATTCGTTATGTCCTCGCTGGCCGGCGGCGGGGTTTCCATCTTTGCGCAGGAAAGGGTCAGCATCAGGATGACGGCCAGGAGAATGAGCGCCAGTCTGGTATTATTTTGTTTCATGGAGTTTCCCTCTGTGCTTGACTCTGATGAATTACATTGACTGCTTGAGCGCTATGCGGCTTTGGATATATTTTGTCAGGTCCGGCGGAATCCGGTAGCCGGACAGCAAAATCGCCTTGTATTTTTCCGTCGCCGCCTCATGGTTTCCCTGTTTGTCAAGGATGCGGGCAGCGGCGATCATGGAATCGACACTGCGGCCGTACATGCTCTCGAATTTATCGAGAAGCTTCATTGCGACATCGTACTGCTTCTGCTCCTCGCTGAATACCGAGTAGCTGAGCAGGGCTTCCCGGGAAGGGGTGTCCACGCTGACGCTCTGATCGAAATACTGCTGGGCCTCGCTGAATTCATGCATGTTGGCCAGGGCAATGGCGGCGTTGAGGGCGGCGCTGGCATTCTGCCCGTTAATCTGCAGGGCCTGTTTGGCGAAGTGCGCCGCCTGGGCGTTCTGCCTCAGGTAGACCAGGGAGAGGGAAGCAATTTTGTTGGCCAGCCGGTCATTGTCGGGCCATTTTGCAAATGCTTCGGTATAGGCGCGGATCGCCTCGTCAAAGTTGCCGTTTTTCTCGTGTTCGCGGCCCTGCTGGACAATTTTCTTGGCTTCGACCACCTCCGGCGGAATGTTCATCTGTTGCTGAATGACGATGGCCTCCCGGATGGCAATGTCTTCGTCGGCCTCGAAGCTGAGGTTGTCCTCGGTCCTCTCGGGCCAGGCAAACTCCTTGTTCTTGGGGAGGATGACGATGGTGTTGAACCGTTCTTCCTTCTGCAGGTCCTTGAGATTGAGAATGATGTCGAGGGCAAAGTCCCAGGGAACGTCATTGAGGGCAAGGGTCAGGGAGCCTTTGACCGATTCGTCGACCACGATGTTGACGTCGCTGATTTCGCGGAACAGGCGGAAGACATTGTGCAAATCGATCTTGTAGAAATCCACCGATATCCTCTGCCTGTCGTAGCCCCCGAATGTAAAGCTGCGCCGCAGCGAGTCGCCGCTCGCCTGCGGAGCGGCCTCCGTTGGTGCGCCGGCATCGGTGCCGGCGGGCAGCTTCACCTGGGGCAGCTGGCTCTCAACCATGGCCGCTTCTCCCACATCGACGGTCAAAACGATCTGGTTGGCGACGGTCTGGACGCTGTAACCCGCGTAATCGTTGGCAAAGGTAAATTCCAGACGGGTCAGGGCCGGGTCCGAATCGGAAATGGTGCTGGTCGAGAGCGAGTAGGGAAGATCATCCGGCAGTTTCAGCTTGTCGCTGTCAGCCGCGGCGATATCGGCGATGTCGACCACGATTCGCGGCGGATTGAAGAGTTCATAGACGGTGTAGGCCGGCTCGTCACTGGTATGTATGTTGATGGCATGCGTTGAGCCCTGGGGGTTCACGGTGACGGAATTGATCATGTTGGCAGCGGCGGCCGGGAACGCGGCAAAAGCCGCAAGCGTGAAAAGAGCGGACACTGCTATGAGCCGGTTTACCTTGAGGAAACAGGGTTTCCTTTTATTGCTGGAATATTGACGCATGGTTTACTTGTCTCCCTCTTTTTTCAGGCGCATGACAACCGTGGTGACTATTTCATTGCCGGCACGCGTGCGTGCCGTTTCAGTGACGATGACCTGGTCTTCCCGTATCTCGCTGACCACTCCGTGCCGGCCGATGAGAACGCCTTCGTGGATGACGTACCCCTTACCCGTTACGTCCTCGACCATGGCAATTTTTTTTTCACCGGCGAACATGACGGCGACCAGTGCCAGCTGGCCGGGCTCGAAGAGCTGCATCCCGGTGAGCTCGACTTCCTCCTCGATTATCTCATTGGGGTCCACCTTGGTGGCCACCTCGGGTTCGATGAACGGCTTG
This sequence comes from Desulfobacteraceae bacterium, assembly GCA_022837185.1. Taxonomy (GTDB): domain Bacteria; phylum Desulfobacterota; class Desulfobulbia; order Desulfobulbales; family Desulfobulbaceae; genus UBA10518. Next base: position 831 of record JALHJD010000253.1, on the reverse strand, counting down.
AACGGATCAGGCCGGCCTTCAAGCAGGTAGTTGAAATCATTGTTGCCCGTGTCCGGGGCCGCCGGGGCCGGTCCCTCCGCCTGTTCCGCACCCTGGGCGTGGCACCGGGGAGCAGGCCAGAGGAGAACAATGAAATTGATGAGCAGCAGGCCGAGAAATAGTTGGGGTATCTTTTTCCGTAACATTGTGTAGCCGGTCTGTGTAATTGTTTACCTGCGTCGTCCCTTTTGATCCGGAGCCTTTTGCTGCACTCCGGTGAATCGGTAGGTTTTGAGCCGGCAGGATGATTTGAGAAGCATCTCAGCCCCTTCCTTCCTGGCGCCGCTCATCTGAATATTATCAACAGTGACGATCCGCTCCAGTTTGCTCACCTGGTCGAGAAAATATCCCATGTTATGGTAGGGACCGTCGATCTGGATGTCGATGGGGATTTCGGCATAGAAATCCTTGGGCACCTCGGCGCCGGGCTTGAAGGAAAGGAAGTCCAGCCCGGCTCCCTTGCCGAGATCGGATATATTGCGAAGCAGCGCCGGAATTTCCTTGGTTTTGGGGAGCAGGGTCGCAGTTTCCTTGAACAGCTCCTCTGTTTTGGCTTTGTCCGCCTCGATCTTGCTTAATTCAGCGGCCGCTTTTTTCGCCTTGGCGATTTCCCCCTGCAGACTTTCTTTTTGTTTGGTGAGCTGTTGGATCTGTTTGTCGGTCGGCGAGTAGAGAAGGAAATAGAACAACGCGATCGGAACGATGATCAGGGCCAGAGCAATGACAATTTTGATTTTATTGTCAAGGGGGATGTACTTTTTGTCGATAAAGGCGTTGAAGCCGGACGCCTTT
>JALHJD010000004.1:28192-51434 GCA_022837185.1 Desulfobacteraceae bacterium | reverse complement strand
ACCAGGGTGGAACCGATGCCGGCCAGCATGCCGAATGTCGCTCCCGATCTGTTAACCTTCTTGGAGAAGATGCCCATCATCAGGGCCGGGAAAATCGACGAGGCGGCCAGTCCGAAGGCCAGGGCCACGACCTGGGCCGCAAATCCCGGAGGATGGAGCCCGAAGTAACCGGCCACGACGATGGCTCCGGCCATGGCGAGGCGGCTGGCCAGCAGTTCACCCTTGTCGGTCAGGTCAGGCATGAAGATGCCTTTCAACACGTCATGGGAAATGGCCGATGAAATCGCCAGCAGGAGTCCCGCCGCGGTGGACAGGGCGGCAGCGATGCCGCCGGCGGCGACCAGGGCGATGACCCAATTGGGCAGATGGGCGATCTCGGGGTTGGCCAGCACCATGATGTCGTTGTCGACTTTGACCATTTCGCTGCCTTTCCAGCCAAAGGACTCCGCCTGGGCCTCGAGCCCCGGACCGTAATACTGGATCCGGCCGTCATTGTTCTTGTCCTCGAAGACAAGCAGCCCGGTCTTCTCCCAGTTCTTGAACCAATTGGGCCGCTCCTCGTAGAGCAGGTTGCCTTCAGGGCTGCCGATCTCCCCGGTCTGGATGGTTTCCAAGAGGTTGAGGCGGGCCATGGCCCCGACCGCCGGCGCGGTGGTATAGAGGATGGCGATGAATACCAGGGCCCAGCCGGCTGAAGATCGGGCGTCACGGACCTTGGGCACCGTGAAGAACCGGATGATGACATGCGGCAGACCCGCGGTGCCGATCATCAGGGACATGGTATAGAGAAAGATATTCAGTGTCCCCCCTTTCTGGGCGGTATATTCGGCAAAGCCGAGTTCGACGAGGACCTGGTCAAGTTTGGCCAGCAGGGGCGTGCCGTCGGCCATGCTGCCGCCGAGCCCGAGCTGGGGAACGGGGTTGCCGGTCAGCTGCAGGGAAATAAAGATTGCCGGAATGGTATAGGCAAAAATCAAAACGCAGTACTGAGCAATCTGGGTGTTGGTGACACCTTTCATCCCCCCCAGAACCGCGTAAATGAAGACGATGACCATGCCGGCCACCAGGCCCAGTTCAAAGGAAACCTCCAGGAACCGCGAAAAGGCGACCCCGATGCCCTTCATCTGGCCGATAACATAGGTCAGCGAGGCGACGATCAGGCAGATGACCGCCGTCACCCTGGCGGTGCGGGAATAATACCGGTCGCCGATAAAAGCGGGCACGGTATATTTGCCGTATTTTCTCAGATAGGGCGCCAGGAGCATGGCCAGCAGCACATAGCCTCCTGTCCAGCCCATGAGGAACACCGAGGCGTCGTAGCCCTGGAAGGCGATCATGCCGGCCATGGAGATAAACGAGGCGGCGGACATCCAGTCGGCGCCGGTGGCCATGCCGTTCAGGACCGGATGAACGCCCTTGCCGGCGACGTAAAATTCACCGGTCGTGGCCGCCTTGGATCGGATGGCGATATAGATGTAGAGGGCGAAGGTGATGCCCACTACAAGAAAAGTCATTGTTTTGAGTTCCATTGATTCCCCCCTATTCTTCGTGAACGTTGTATTTTCGGTCCAGCTTGTTCATGCGCGCCGCATAGAAGAAAATCAGCGCCACGAAAATGTAAATGGAACCCTGCTGGGCAAACCAGAAACCCAGTTTGTATCCCCCCAGCGGGATGGCGTTCATCGGCTTCACAAGTAAAATGCCGAAACCATATGAAACGACAAACCAGACGATGATGCATCCGGTCATCAGCCGGAGGTTCTCCCGCCAGTACGCACTCATGTCTTTCATATACCTCTCCTCCTCATTCTAAAATTTGATGGGAGAAAAACTGTTTTTCTCCCGATAATCGTGAACGAAATTTTTATCATGAATCACCATGTTGGGCTCATAACTCCCATCTCAACAGCCACCATGTAGCATACATGGCATTGAATTAGCAAGGGGCAATTTGGGCAATGCAAATTTTTCTCATTTGGGCCGCCGGAACGCACAGTTCCGGTGGCAGGGGACGGGGCATCGCTGCCGCGGGGCGGAAGGGCCGAACCGGTCAACCCATCCGTGGCGCTAATACATCATGTCGACGTTGCGGCCGGCCTGGTACAGGTCCTTCAGGGTGCGGATTTTTCCCTTCTTCATTTTCTTGACCAGGAATAAAAAGAGATAGGCGGTCTGCAGGGCGTCCTCCAGGGCATCGTGCGGCTTGAATTCCGGCAGTCCGAACTCACGGCTCAGGTCGCTGAGATTGTACGAGGTGGACATTTTGTTATGGCCGTAACGGTCCATGAACAGCGCCTCCTTGTATCCCATGGCCAGACGCATGGTGTCGATGCTGGGATTGGACATGGTGCCCCCCAGGGCCTCCCTGGCCGCCCTGTTGAGAAAATTCATGTCCAGGGTGATATAGTGTCCCACCAGCAGCGCATCGCCGCAGAATTGGATAAAGCCCGGCAGGACATCCTCCATGGCCGGCATGGTCCGCAGCTGTTCCGGGGTGATTCTATGGATGAGCGTTGAATCGGTATGTTCAAGGTTCGGAGGGCGGATATACTGGTGAAACACCTGGTCGAGTTCGATCCGCAGGTCGACGATCTTGACCGCGCCGATGGAAATGATCCGGTCGCGCCGCCGGTTCAGCCCGGTCAGCTCCGTGTCGAAGACAACGAACGTGTAGTCGGCCAGGGGCCTGGACTGACTGAACTCCTCGAAATACTTCCTGTTCTGCCGGATTATCGGGTGGGACTTCCTGAACCAGTTCAGGCCTTTCAGTTGCCGCAGCATCGATCAAATTACCGGGAATTCCGTCTTTAGCAGGGTCTGCAGGCGCTCGATGACCGAAAAGGCTTCCTTGAGCATCCGCTTTTCCAGGTCCGTCAGGTTGGCGGGGTTGATATAGTTGTCCGGCAGAATGCCGTTGTCAAGCTGATGCAGCTGATGGATCAGGCGCAGCTGCATCTGCAGCTCATACGCCTCGCTGGCCGCCTGCCAGAGGTTGCGGGAGATATGCCCTTCATCGGCCAGCACCTTGAGGCGGGCGAGGGTATTGGTTTCCTTGACGCCGTGTTTTAACGCCATGACCCTGGCAAAATTGACGAACGGCGTGATCCCCTGCCGTTTTATGTCCATGGTGTTCCTGTGCTCGCCGTTTTTTTCAACGATGAAGGTCCGGAAAAAGGATAACGGGGCCCTGCTGTTCAGGCAGTCCTTGGCCAGATGCAGCAGATAAATTTCCTGGCGCTGCGTCGTTCTGACGAGATGATTGCGCAGGTTCTCCGCCAGAGTGGCGTCGCCGAATCCTGGGCGGAAATCAAAGAAAATCATGACATTCAGCAGCTCCCGGGGATCGGGCGCCGAAATCCACCGTTCAAAATACCTGCACCAGACTGAATAGGGCTGCCGCCATTTCGGGTTTCGTGCCATGATATCACCGGGGCAAAGAGGATAGCCGCAGTTGACCAGATGATCGATGGCCCGCCTGGCAAACTCGCCGAAATACTCCTCGGCCAGCTTTTTCTCTTCCTCGCTTCGGGGGTCGGCATATATGAGGGCGTTGTCCTGATCCGTCCGAAACGTCTGCTCCCTCCTCCCCTCGCTCCCCATCAGCAGCCAGCAGTAAGGGAGGGGCGGCTGCCCCAGTTCATCCTGGAGCAGCGTCAGCATCCGTTCCAGGATATGATCGTTGAGCACCGCGATCATCCGGGTGATATTGCCTGCCTTGCCCCCTTCCTTGATCAGGTTGCGGATCATGTCGGGGATCTTCTGGGCCAGGGGATACAGCCCCTGAATGGTCGACTGGGTGGTGATTTCCTTGAACAGGTAATAGGGGGAATGGCCCTGCTGCAGCATGATGTCATGGGAAGTAATGACCCCCACAACCCTGCCCCCCCGCTCAACCGCCAGGTGGTGGATATTGGTCGACATCATCTTGAGCAGCACCTCGAAACAGATCGTCTGGGAAAGAACCCTCTGCACCGGGGACGACATGACGCGCTCTATGGGCAGCGAATAATCCAACCCCCTGGCGAGCACCTTGATGCGCAGATCACGGTCCGTGACGATGCCGATGATATTTTCCGGATCGCCCGATTGATGGATCAGCAGGGACCCGACGCGATGCCTGGCCATTTCCGCCGCGGCCTCCTGGATGGTCGCGGCGGCGTCGACCTTGCGGAGCGTCTTGATCAGGTCCCCGGCCCGCATGGTGAAGAGGTACAGATCTTCTTCCCCCCGCAGGGTCCATTTATGGCGGCGCAGTTCATTATAGGCCGTGTTGACGACTTTGTCGGAAAAGGTCTTCAGGTAGTACTGGGCGAAGCCGGGCTGGGTGTCAATCAGTTCAAGGAAGATCTCCCGGGGGATCAGGAAACAGAACGTATCCTCCACGGTTTCGATATTGAGGTTGGCCTTGGTGCCGCGAATGATGCCCAGCGCGCCGATGAAGTCGCCCTCTCCCCGGTAATCCTTGAGGGTCACCTGACCCTCGTCGTTGGTGATGAAGCTCTTCACCCCGCCCCGCTGGATGAGATAGAGGTGGGTGATGTCGGTCTGTCCGGCGGTCAGGAGCCTGGTTCCCTTGGGGAAGAAATCGATCCGGCAGTGCCGGGCCACCATGCTGAGGGCTTCCTCGTCCAGGGAATTGAACGGCATGATTCCCTTGAGAAAATCGATCGCCACTTCCGGAGCCACGCTGTGCACATCGCTTCTTTTCATAGCCGCCATGTCGTCCTCCCAAACCGAAAGCAGGCAGAGCACCGTGATGCGCTCTGCCTGCCGCTTTGATCATTTTCCGTTCCCGGCTTTCTGCCTGCCGGCGCGGAAACCCGCGGGACCGGACCGGCATTGCCCGCCGCCGGGAGCCTGGAGAAAAAATACCCCTTAGCCCATGGACTGCCGGCCCTGCAACAGACTGTCGACCACGCTCGGGTCGGCGAGGGTCGAGGTATCGCCGAAATCGGCCAGTTCGTTGGCGGCGATCTTGCGCAAAATACGGCGCATGATCTTGCCGGAACGGGTCTTGGGCAGACCCGGCGCCCACTGGATGATCTCCGGGGTGGCAATGGGGCCGATCTCCTTGCGGACATGCTGCACCAGCTGCTTGCGCAGCTCGTCGCTTTCCTTGGCCGCGGCGGTCAGGGTCACATAGGCGTATATCGACTGCCCCTTGATCGGGTGGGGCATGCCGACCACGGCCGCTTCGGCCACGGCCGGATGAGCCACCAGCGCCGATTCAATTTCCGCGGTCCCCAGCCGGTGGCCGGAAACATTGATAACATCATCGAGGCGGCCCATGATCCAGTAATAGCCGTCCTCATCCTTGCGGGCACCGTCTTCCGGGTCGTAAATATTTTCATAGCGGCTGAAATAGGTCTTCTTGAACCGCTCCGGATCGCCGAAGACACCGCGCAGCATGCCCGGCCAGGGTTTGCGGATGACCAGGTGCCCCCCTTCGTTCGGTCCGGCTTCCCTGCCGTCCTCGGTGTAAATGGCGGCGTCGACGCCCGGCAGGGGAAAGGTCGCCGAACCCGGCTTCAGGGGGGTGGCGTACGGCAGCGGCGAGATGAGAATCCCGCCGGTTTCGGTCTGCCACCAGGTGTCGACCACGGGCAGCCTGGACTTGCCGATATTGAGATGATACCACATCCAGGCCTCGGGGTTTATCGGTTCGCCCACCGTCCCCAGCAGCCGCAGGCTGGACAGATCATGGATCCTGGTCGGCTCCTCGCCCTCCCGCATCAGGGAGCGGATAACCGTCGGGGCGGTGTAGAAGATGTCCACCTTGAACTTTTCGACCACCTTCCAGAACCGGTCGGGACCGGGATAGGTGGGCACCCCCTCGAACATCAGTGATGTCGCTCCAAGACCCAGGGGACCGTAGACTATATAGGTGTGACCGGTTATCCAGCCGATATCCGCGGTGCACCAGAAGACGTCGTCATCCTTCAGGTCGAAGACATACTGGCAGGTATGCATGGCATAGGTCAGGTATCCGCCTGTGGTGTGCACCACTCCCTTGGGCTTGCCGGTTGAGCCGGAGGTATACAGAATGAAGAGGGTGTCCTCCGCGTCCATGGACTCGGGCGGGCAGTCGGTGGTGATATCGCCGGCCCCGACTTCTTCATGCCACCAGGCGTCCCTTCCCTCCTTCATGGGCACCTCGTTGCCGGCCCGCCTGACCACGATGCAGTCCGTGACCGTCGGACAGTTTTCCATTGCGGCATCGGCATTGGGCTTGAGGGGGATGGTTTTGCCCGCCCGCAGGACTGCGTCCGCGGTCACCAGGACCTTGGCTTCACTGTCCTGAATACGGCTCTGCAGCGCGATGGCGGAAAAACCGGCAAAAACCACGGAGTGGACAGCGCCGATCCTGGCGCAGGCAAGCAGGGAAATGGCCAGCTCGGGAATCATCGGCAGATAGATGGAAACCCGGTCCCCTTTCTTCACCCCTTTTTTCTTCAGCACATTGGCAAAGCGGCAGACCTCCGAGTGCAGCATCTGGTAGGTGTAGACCTTGACGTCTTCCTCCGGTTCACCCTGCCAGATCAGCGCCGCCTTGTTCCGCCGGCCGTCGGTCAGGTGCCGGTCAAGACAGTTATAGGCCACGTTGAGCCTGGCGCCCCGGAACCATTTGATATCGGGGGTGGAGAAATCCCACTCCAGAACGCTGTCCCATTTCCTGTCCCAGGTGGTCAGCTCTTCCGCCCTCTCGGCCCAGTACTTTTCCGGATCATTCATGGAACGGTCATACAGGGCACGGTATTCATCCATGCTTTTGACGTAGGCCGAACCCCGGCCCTCCGCTGGAGGCTCGAAAATCCTGGCCTCGCTGAGCAGACTGGTGATTTTGTCCTGACTTCCACTCATAGTGCACTCCTTCTCATGTTAAATCTTTATCCCAGCATCCAAAATTCAATCTATTCCTGTCTCATTGTGCCGCGCGCGGCGCGGCAGCGCGGAACGCGCCATCTGGTCCATTATTCCTATGCCCGTGAATTCATGTCAATCTTGGACTGACATCCCCAGAAAAGGCACGCTCCAATTTACCCATGTTGATGTTCCTGTCAAGATAGAGTATTGAAAATCATGATTTTTACCACCCCTGCCGCCCCCGTGGCGGGGGGCAACGATTTGCGGCGAGGAACCCATGGCCGAATCCCTTGACAAACAGGTGGAGCGCCTGCTGCAGGCGGGCACCAGCAAGAAAGCCATCTTCACCCGGCTCGGAACCGAGGAGAATCAGGCGAAACTGCTCTTCCTGCTGAACAACAAATCCCTCCTTTTCCGGCGCCGCAAATACATGTGGGTCAACCTGCTGCTGGGCGCGGTCCTGCTCGCCATGACCCTCAGACGCCTGGCCGCCATTTCAGCCGCGGGCCATTTTGACTTTTACCTGGCCGCCGACTTCATCGTGCCGACAATCAATTTTTATGTCCTCCGGGAAATTTTTCGCTTTCACCGCACCGGCTACCTGTTCCTTTCGATACTCACCTGTCTTTCCCTCCTGTACCCGGAGAACAGGGTCATGCCGGACCTCGGCGTCAATATCGGCATGGTGGCGGCGGCAGTGTATCTCTATAGCAGGCTTTTTCCGAAAAACGAACGAATATCGTAAGGACATTGTGAATTATTCCCGCATGTCCGCTGCCGGGAAAAATGAGAAAGGGGCGGCGTTGCTCCCCCCTCTTCGCGCGTCCCGGTCTTTCTTGCTTGACGAAATGTATTTAAGCATTAAATTAAACACTGTTATTTGCTCCGAGGCCCGCCGGAGCGGGCCGCAATTTTTCCACCCGTTCCGCCCATGCAATACAGTGAAATAGAACAGTTAGCCGAATTGCTGAAATCGATAGCCCATCCCATCCGGCTCAAAATCCTCTGCCTCCTCCAGGAAAAGGAGATGACGGTGGGGGATATCAGGAAGGAAGTCCGGACCACCCATGCCAACGTCTCCCAGCACCTTGCCATACTGAGAAGCCACGGCATCATCGACTTCCGCAGGGACGCCAATTTCATCTGCAACCGGATCAGCGACAGGCGGATAACGGAGCTGATCAGGACAATGCGGCAGCTGTTCTGCGACCGGGAGGAAAGACCGGACGCCTGACAGGAGGACTACCCGGGCCTGGTGCCGGTTTCCCCGGCCCGGGCCCGCTTTGCAGCGCACTGCTCTACATGGAGAAGACTCATGACCGTCAATGATTATATTCACGTTTTCGCCGGCGCCTTCATCCTGCTCAGCCTCGCTCTGGGGGTTGAGGCCAGTCCTGTTTTCCTGAGCAAGTACTGGCTCTGGTTCACCGCCTTTGTCGGGGCGAATCTCTTCCAGTACGGATTTTCCGGATTCTGCCCCCTGGGACTGGTGCTCAAGAAATTCGGGGTGCCGGAGTCACGCTGATCCCCGGGAAACCGCCCTCTCTTAACGCCTGCCGGAACAAGAGGCAGCCGCCACCCCCTGAAGGCCGGGCTTAGGGCAGGCCTGTTGGAACCCGCGGGTGCTGCGGGACCAGGGCCCGCCGTTTTTACAGGACAGCCCCGGGCAGCCGCTTGCAACGGCAATCCCCGGAGACGGCAGGGAGATTTTTTTTGGTTCGGGGAGGATGACATGCGGATATCAGGCAAAACCATCGAGTGCGTGCAGGGCGACATTACCGACCAGCCCGACATGGAGGCCATTGTCAACGCGGCCAACGCGGGGTTGCGCAGCGGCGGCGGCGTTGCCGGCGCGATCCACCGCGCCGCCGGGCCTGGGCTCGAGGCAGAGTGCCGGTCCCTGGCGCCGATCCGGCCGGGGGAGGCCGTTATGACAACGGCGCACAGCCTGCCGAATCGGCATGTGATCCACTGTCTGGGTCCGGTATACGGGAGAGACCGTCCTTCCGACGTCCTGCTGGCCTCGTGCTACAGCAATGCCCTGCGGCTTGCCGATCGCGCCGGCATCGCCTCCATAGCCTTTCCCGCCCTGTCCACCGGAGCTTTCGGCTACCCGGCCGAGCCGGCGGCCCGGATCGCCTTCAGGACGATCCTTGCCGAGCTGCCCGCACTGACAGCTGTCCGCCGCATCCGTTTTGTCCTGTTCAACGAATCCGACCTGAAGACGCACCAACGCGTCCTCGAGGAAACCGCCGGACGGAAACCCGGGCAGGGATGAACCGCTGCCGATGGGCATGGCACCGCGGAAACGCATACCAGCGCCGAAGAGGCATACCATTTGCACAAATCCATGCGGGACAGGCAGCCGGCGACAAAATCGGAACCATGCTTGACGGGAGGGGCCTGATAGTGCTTAATGGATGCTCCGGAAAACCGGATGGCGACAAGCCTGAACCATGAACTGCGAACCACCATGAAACAAACCGATGCCATCACTGTTGACAAAAAACTGATCGACACTCTTGCCGCCCGGGCCCGGCCCGCCCTTCCGGTAGCCGGGGCGGAAAGGGAGAAACTGATCGCCCGCATCAAGCAGCTGCTGCGGGAAAAAAACGCCGTCCTGGTCGCCCATTATTACACCGACCGGGACCTGCAGGTCCTGGCCGACGAAACAGGCGGCTGCGTTTCCGATTCTCTGGAGATGGCGCGCTTCGGCCATGCCCATCCGGCGGAAACCATAGTCGTCGCCGGCGTCCGTTTCATGGGGGAAACGGCCAAAATTCTCAACCCCGAGAAACGGGTCCTCATGCCGACCCTGGAGGCGGAATGCTCCCTGGACCTGAGTTGCAGGGCAGCTGAGTTCACTGCCTTCTGCGACGCCCATCCCGACCGCACCGCGGTTGTCTATGCCAATACCTGCGCCGAGGTCAAGGCCCGGGCCGACTGGGTCGTCACCTCCAGCATCGGGGTCAAGGTGGTGGAATACCTGCACTCCAGGGGAGAAAAAATCCTCTGGGCCCCCGACCGCTATCTCGGCGGCTACATCCGCAGCGTTACCGGGGCGGACATGCTGCTCTGGCCAGGCTACTGCATCGTCCATGACGCCTTCAAGGCCGATGGGCTGGCCGCCCTGCGGAAAAAATATCCCCAGGCCGGGGTCCTGGTGCATCCCGAGTCGCCCATGGAGGTGATCGAACAGGCCGACGTTGTCGGCTCAACCACCCGGTTGATTCAGGCGGTGACCGAATTGCCCCATGACCTGTTCATTGTCGCCACCGATCGCGGCATATTTCACAAAATGAAGGAGGCCGCCCCGGGCAAGCGCTTCATCGAGGCACCCATGGGCGGCGCCGCCGCTTCCTGTCTGAGCTGCGCCCATTGCCCCTGGATGGCCATGAACGGCCTGGTCAACCTGGCCTGGACCCTGGAAACGGGGGAAAACGAAATCCTGGTCGACCCGGAAATCGGCAGACGGGCCATGCAGTCGGTCGGGCGGATGCTCGATTTTGCCGAGCGGATCAGGGTAAAGGCGACCGGCGAGGCCAACATCGCCTCCCCGGCCTGAAGTGTTCCCCCTGCCCGGGAAGTACCGCCTGCCGCCGCGGCGCAAACCGCAGCCGGGCCCGGAGGGAAAGAGGATTTTTTGCCGGCCCGGCCTGTTCCATGATATAATGAAAAGGCACATGAACCCAGCACCGCCGCCCACACCATCGAGAACAGCGAGGTAGCTTATGAACGGCATCCATGCGACAATCCGGCTCTGCGCCGTCCTGTTCTTTCTCCTTTCTGCCGGGTGCAGTCAAACCAGTGTCACCGGGGTCTGGAAAAAAAGTGATTTTGCCGGCCCGCCTTTCCGGTCCATGCTGGTCGTCGCCCTCACCGGGGAGGACATCAACAAGGCGCTGTGGGAAAATATCATGGCCGACCAGTTGAACCGCAGCAACATTTCCGCGGTCCCCTGCACCCAGGCGTTCCCGGGGGAGAACAACGTCACCAGGGAAAAAATAGAGGCATACGTCCGGCAGCATGCCATCGACGGAATGCTGGTGACCCGGCTGGTCGACACCAGAACGGAACAGGTGTACCACCCGCCCAGAGGAGTCTATTACGGCGGTCCCTTCTGGTACTACAACCACTTCTACAATTACTACCCCTATGTGTACGACCGGGTGTATTCACCCGGGTACACCTCGACTCATACCATCGTGCTCCTGGAGACCAACCTCTACCAGGCGGCAACCCAGGAGTTGGTATGGAGCATGTCCTCCGACACCTTTGATCCCCGGTCGATCAACCAGCTCGTGGAAAGCGTCAGCAAAAAGGTGATCCAGGGACTGCGCAAGGACCGTCTCATCCCCCCGGCAAAGTAGCGGTTACAACGGCAGGATGTGCACCTCCTCCCGCACCGGATGAATGCCTCTGACGAAAAGGCCCGAACGCCCGTCAATGGCGATGGGATCGCCGAATCCGATCCGGTGGCCGTTTATCTCGGCGTATTCCTCCGTCTCGTACACCCGCAGATCACGGCAGCCCACCACGCAGGTTTTTTCCAGCCGGATGGCGACAACCGACGCATGCGATGTCTGGCCGCCCCGTGCGGTCAGCAGCCCGTCGGCCAGGGATATTTCCCTGATATCCTCGGGGACGGTATCCTGGCGGATGAGGATGAGCGGCGTCTCGGGATCATCCCGGCGCAGCCGGTCGATGTTCTGCTCCGTAAAAACTGCCCGGCCGCACAGGGCGCTGCCGCTGACGCCGATCCCCTTGCCGAGGATGAACTTCTGCACCTCCGCCTCATCGGCAAAAACCGTGAACCGCTCCATGGTCTTGATGGTGATCATGTCCCGGGTCTGCAGGATATACAACTGATCCGCCTCCGGCCCCTCAAAAGTAAATTCGATCTCCTGGGGGTTCCATCCCTTGGTGTAGACCAGGTCCCGTGATATGGACAGCAGCTTTTCGTAAATGGCCGGAAAGCGCTTTTCCAGTGAATTCTCCACCGGGCGCCCGTCAATCTGCGCCTGCTCAATGGAAATCGGCTGACTGGTTACCAGGCCGGAAACTATGTCTTCGCCCTGATCGCCGGGCGCATAATCACCCCAGAGGGCCACCCTCCTGACCTTGCGGTAGGGATGGGCGGTGAACACAACGCCGCTGCCCGAGTTCTGTCCGAGATTGCCGTACACCATGGCCTGAATGATGACCGCTGTTCCCCAGTCTTCCGACAACCTCATCAGCCGCCGGTATTCATGCACCTTTTCAGTGTTCCATGAATCAAGCACCATCTCCACCGATTTGATCAGCTGCCGCCACGGATCATCGGGCACATCCAGGCCCCGCTTGCGGACGAGGTCCAGATACCTGAGGGCCAGCTCCTGCATGGCCGCGGGGCTGAACTCCCGTTTCAGCGTGACGTGATAACGCTGTTTATGGCTGTTCATCAACGCCTGAAAATCATCCCGGTCTATCCCCTGGGCCATGCCCCAGGACTGGAGAAAACGGCGGAAATTATCCCAGGCGAAATAGCCCCGCCCCGTTTCCTGGACATACTCGTTGATCAGGTCCTCGTTCAGGCCGATGTTATGGATGGTCGTCATCATGCCCGGCATGGACATGGCCGACCCGGAGCGCACGGAGAGCAGCAGGGGCTTGTCGGGGGAGCCGAACACCGAACCGGTCAGTTGCTCGATGCCGCTGATCGACGTCCTGACCCGCTGCATGAAATCGTCCCGCACCCGTTCGAAACGGCGGACCGCCGGCCAGCAGCGAAAAACCTCGGTGGTGATGATGAAGGCGGGCGGCACCGGCTTGCCGTCCCGCGCCATCACCATGAGGTTGAACCCCTTGTTGCCGAGATGAATCAGATTGTGGGTCCGGGGATTCTCCCGGTACAGGGAGCTGATCGTTTTGTCCGGGTTGTAGGTCATCAGCAGATCCAGGTCGCCCTCGTCCAGGATGTCCCGCTGGGCCTCCAGGGTCTGCATGATCCGGGTGATGAAATTGTCCAGGTGCTGCAAACCGAAGGTGGAGGAGATGAGGTCCCGGAAAAAGGTCTCCGACAGCCGGTGGACCGTGGAGGCGAGATCGTTCCCGTCCCAGTGCTTGCGGTACTTGGTCAGCAGGTTGTCCTCGCCGATCTGGGGGATGATGATCGACAGGTTGTTCTGATGAATATTGGTATAGTAGGCATAAATAATGTCCTTGACGCCCTCGGACATGCCGCGGAAGATATCGAGATACTGGGTGTAGGAAAAGCGCTTGATCCCCATGGAAGAGGCCAGGAGGCTGATATAGGTGTCGAGTTTGCGGCTGATGATTCCGTCGATGCGCAGGGCCCGCTGGTACAGCTTCAGGCACCGGGAAATGCGAATGAACGTCGCCTCGGTGATGAAGGTGAGATTGATCGTGTCCGACAGCCGTTCCAGGAAGATGTTGGCCAGGTTCTCCAGCCGGAAGGTCAGTCCCAGGGCGTCGAACTTCCGTTCGCTGTAGCGGCCGTACACCGAGGGGATGTCCACGGCGATATGGCGCTTGTGGTAAATCTCCTCCTTGGGGGGAAATTTTTCCTTGCTGAGAATGATCTCCTTGAGCTGCTCCAGGTGGTCGAGGATGGCGGCCAGGCAGGAAAACGTATCGCAGTCGTCAAGAATTTCAAGCAGGTCCCCCAGCTCGGGAAAACCGGTCAATGTCGCCTGCCGCAGCTGATAGCGCAGTTCCTGCAGGCCGAGGTTGTATTTGTGATGGAGCAGCTTGAACATTTTGACCAGCAGTTCGAACCGGTGCCGTTCAACCGCGGAGATATCTTCCTGGCGGGCAAGGTAGCTCCTGCGGTCCTGCTCCTTCCAATGCAGGATATCCTGAACCTTACTGAACTTCAACTCCTTGCGGATGCGTTGGGCCAGCAGGTGCTGTTCATCGACAAAAGGGCCGCTTGTTTCGACCTGCCGGTAGACCTCCTCGGGCAGAAACGACCGCAAGGGCTCCTTGTCCCGTTTCAGCCAGAATTGAAAAATAGCGATGATGAAGTCGACAATCAGGTTGCTCGACTCGACATGACTCTGTTTCCGCAGAAAATGGATGAGGACGTCCCGGCGGTTGTGCAGTTCATCGAGCTCGGTGGAAACGTCCCGCAATTCTCCCTCGGCGCCGATCTCGTTGAAAAAGACCGGCATCAGTTTGGTGAACTGTTTGGCCAGGTTGTAAATGGGCTCAATGGGATGGTTGAGCAGGTCGGTGATATCCCGTTGAAAAAGATCCGTATCCTTGACGCAGGTTCCGGACAGCTTCAGATTGATGATCAGGGCGGAAAACAGGGTTGAGCACCATTTGGGCTCCTGCATGATCAAATTGAGCCATACCCTGATGTTGGCCAGGTGGGCCGGGTTGGTTATCGGCTGCCAGTCCTCGTCCACCCCCGTGACATTGGCATACTGAAATCCGAAGCGGACGGCCTCCCACAGAAACGCTTCGACCAGGCGTGAATTGCCGCGCTTGAACACTTCGCCGCCGATGACCTGGATGCACTGCAGGGACGTGTGCGGATAGCGGCGGACGTTGGCTTTGAGCAGATGAAAGGTCGTCACGAAAAACTGCTCGATATGCTCGAAGGACTGCATCCGGATCAACTGGACGAGGCTGCGGTTGATCTCCCGCAGGGTTTCCTCGTGGATCAGGTACAACCCGGAAGTATCCATGATGCGGAACAGAAAGAGGAGCTTCCGGTTCTCGGCGAAGGTGGCGTCCGCCTCGGCATCCCGGGCCAGCTTGCCGGGGATTTCCCGATAGAGGCGGACAAGATCCATGTGGTTCGGCAGCTCGAGAATACGGGTAAGGGCCGCCCGGGCGTCCCCTTCAATGGGGATGGCGGCGAGCTCGTCCCGGTACTTTCTGATCTGTTCATGGGAGACCGCCGCCAGCAGCGGACCGGCGTGCCAGTCATGACAGTACTCCCCGCACTCCTCGAGAAACCAGGGGAGAGGATCTTCCTCGCTCAGCCAGTATTGATAGTTCAGGGCGAGGATTTTGCTCATGAGCCTGGCCACCGGCCCATAGTCAAAGGAAACCGCCGGATCGGCGGAGCTGAAGGCAACAAGCTTCCGGGCGACTTTTTTCATCGGATGATGTCCCTGGACCATGTACATCATCAACTGTCCCTCCACCTGGTCGAGGTCGATCAGCCGGGCGAAAAAATCATTACATTCCTTCTCGTAGCGGGACAACTCGCGCGGACTGATAGCGTTGACCAGTTTGTCCGTATACGCCAGCATGGCCTCCATGATCATGGACACCAGCTTGCTGTTTTTGCGCGAATCGACAAGGGCTTCGAGGAAAATCCCGCTAAACAGGCGGAAGCATTCCGGCCCCAGGTCGTGGGACAGGTAATGGGACATGTTTTTCAGGACAAAGGCCCGCAGTTCCGGAATAATGAAACCCCAGTTCCTGTATGGGTGATGGATTTCCAGCAGGAGCATATCCAGTTTGCCCGCCAGTCCCTGATAATTGCCCACGGCTTCGCGCAGGGGATCGAAAACTGGGTCGACGACGACCTCGCCCGCGGTTTCCTCGAGATTGGCCCGCAGGGCGTCCGAGGTGAATTTTACGCTGTCTTGCACACCATTCATGACTTTTCCGATGGTTGAGAGGTAAGGAAAACGATAACCACTACTCTACCATTATTACAGGAATGTGAGAATATTTTTCACCGGCGATACTTTTCGGAAGGGGGTGCCGGGGTTCCATCCCCCCGGCCGGGCCCCCTGTTTGCCTTTCAGTTCTATCTCCCCGGGATCATGCGACAAAAAATCTTGTTTTTTACAAAAATTCCTTCCATAGTATATAAAATAGATAAACACAGTCAGTCCGGGCCGCCGGCCCTCAGATCAAGACGCTCCCGGACGAATCCCCCAGACAACGCCGACAGAGCCGATGCAGGAAACCAACAACACCCTTGCCGATACCGTGAGCCGGGAAGAGCTGCAGGCGGTGAAAAAAACGCTCCTTTCCTTTATTTCGGCATTCAAAACCTATACCCTCTATCCCGCCGACCACGCCTTCTCCCGCAGAAACCTGTCAAAACTGCTGGACGATCTTGACGCCTTTCTCCAGAACTACCGGTCGCTGCGGCTTGACACGGCCAGAAACACGTTTTCCTACAAGGGCGAAATCATCTATGAGGGCCAGGAGGAGGAAAGCAATCCCGCATACCTGCTGACCCGCGACGGCATTGAATACATAGAATTCATCCAGGGCATCACGGCTCCCGAAATCTCCGGCCTGCTCAACATCCTCAACCAGCATCGCAACCCCTTTGACGACTCCGGGGGCGATATCGTCACTTCGTTGTGGCAGAGCAATTTCCCCCATATCCAGTACGAGGAGGTTGATATTTTCACCCTGGAATCATTTCAGTTTGATCTGTCCGGCTTTCAGGTCACTCCAGACGCCGCGGCCGCTTCCTCGCGCCGGGCCGCTTCCGCGGCGGCCCCGCAGTCCGGGACCTCAGGCAGGCCGACAAGCCAGATGGAAAAACGGGTGCACGCCGCCTCGGCCTCCGAAAGAGATGCCAGGATGGCTGAGCAGGGCGCGGACCAGGCAGAAAAGCCTGAACAGATCTCCGGGGCCGACCTCTTCCTGTCGAAACAGGGTATGAAGCTGCTGGACATCAGCCCGGAGGAGGAAAATACCCTCAAGGAGTACGTGCAGGATGAGGAAGGCAAAAATTTTACCAGTGACGCCATCGATGTCCTGCTCATCATCCTTGTTACACAGAAAGACAGGGAAAGCTTTCTCCATATCCTGGAATTTCTCGAATTCGAGTTCCTCGAAACCATGGACCGGGGCGAATTTCACCTTTCCTACAAACTGCTCAACAATATCCTCATTATCCGCAAACTGTTCCAGGAGCGCAAGCCCTGGGCGGTCCCCCTGCTTGACGGCTTCATCGCTTCCATCTCCGAAGCGGACAAACTCAACCGTACCTGGTGGGTGACCAATGAAGAGTACCTGTGGCAGAATACCCCCTATCTCCCCCATCTCTGGCGGGTGCTGCGGCTGCTCAACCCGGAGGTCATCTTTACCCTGGGGCCGTTGGCAGGACGGATCCCGATCAATAATGTGCACATACGCAACGAACTGCTGGAAGTTATTGAAAGCAAGGCAAAGGAGAACCCTGAAAAGCTGGGCATATTGCTGGACAATTCGGGCGAGCAGGTCAATATCCTGCTGGCGCCGGTCATCAAGGAGCTGCCCCTGCAAAAGGCCGCGGAAATCTACCTGCGCATGACCCGCCACAGTTCGGCGGAAGTCCGCCGGATCGGCCTGGACGGATACATGCAGACAACAAAAGCCCCTGACTACAATGATCTTTTTCACCTCCTGGGAGACGGCAGCGCCGCGGTCCGGGAACGGATCACCTCCTACCTGCTGAACGGCGGGGAAAAGACGGCCGTCCGGACCCTGATCCGTTTTTTATCCCAGGCAACGACCGGCGGCGAACAGTTCGACCAGAAAATCATCTTCGAAAACTACAGGGCACTGGCCTCCTGCCGTTCCAACGATGCGCTTCCCTTTCTGGAAAGCAGCCTGCTGGACAGCAGGTTAAGCGACATGTTCAGCAACACCAATGCCGTTCATAAAAAAGGGGCGGCCATGGCCTTGAAAACAATCGGCACCGATGAGGCCCTGGCCGTTTTGCAAAAAGGAGCCCAAAGCCTGCGGCCGGACATACGGCTTGCCTGTCAGCACGCCTTGGGCAGATGAGATGAGCGACATGCAATCCAGGTCAAAACCCGATCCGCAGTCCCCCTCGCCGTTCCCCGACCTGCAGTTTCTCGCGGCGCTGAACATGCTGCTCCATTCGGCCAGGATCCACCAGGACAATAATCGTGTCCTGATATCCTCCGTCAAGCAGTTTGTCGCGATCATCAAACGCCTGCTCGAAGAAGAGGATGACGTCACCCTGCTGACCTTTGCCGGCCGGTTTTACCTGCAGCAGGAAAAGGTCGTCTACCGCGCCAATATCGCGGGCATTGCCAAATCGCTGCTCGATTTTTTCGAAAAGAGAAAACTCGGCGGATTACGTTTTCTGCCGGCCGTGGCCGAAGCCTCCATCGAGGACATCGCTTCTTTTGCCCGCCTCCTGATCAGCGCGGAAAAGCAGGAGGATCCACCCGGATGGCTGGAGGATGAACTGGCCCGGCGCGACCTGGCCTGGGTTGAATATGTGCCGGAATCGGCCGCCAACCCCGAGGAGGTTCTTGCCCCCGAACCGGCCGCGGGCGACGATGACTCCCTTATTCCCTCCCCGGATGATCAGGCCGGCGACGGCGGGTCGGAATCGCCGCTTGCCTCCGCGCGGGAATTGACCACGAGGCAGAAAGCGGTCCTGACCTACGGATATGCCGTGCAGTCTCTGCAGGAAATCGCCCGCAAGGTTTCCAGCAACCAGACGACGGGCATCAAGAAAGCCCTGAGGATGGTCCATAAGCTGATCGACATGGTCACCGAGGACAGCAATGTCCTGCTCGGCCTGAGCACGATCAGGCACTATGACGATTATACCTTTACCCACTCCATCAACGTCGCCATACTTTCCATGTGCCTGGGGCACCGAATCGGCCTGTCGAAAAAATCGCTGGAAATCCTGACCCTCAGCGCCCTGTTCCATGACCTCGGCAAGATCGATGTCCCGAAATCCATCCTCAACAAACCCGGCAAGCTGACCGACCAGGAATTCAAGGAGATGAAAAACCACTCCCTGTACAGCGTCCGCCAGATCCTCATGCTCAAGACAACCCAGGAGAAAAAGGCCCAAATGCTTCTCGCTCCCTTCGAACACCACCTGAAATTCGATCTGAGCGGCTACCCCCAGACGCCGAGAAGCAAACCCCTCAGCCTGTTTGGCCGCATTATTTCGATCGCGGATGTCTTCGACGCCCTGACCGCCCCCCGGATATACCGTCCCTATGCCATCATCCCCGACCGCGCCCTGAGCATCATGCAGGAAGGATCCGGCAAGGATTTCGACCCGCTCCTCCTCAAGGTCTTCATCAACATGATCGGCGTCTACCCCATCGGCACCCTCCTGAAACTTGACAACGGCGAAATTGGGCTGGTGGCCAAATACTCCGGCGAAAAGGGGGAAAAGCAGAACCTCTGGGTGCAACTGCTGAAGCCCGAGCAGGACGGCAGGTTTGTGAAAGGGGACCTGGTCAATCTCGGCTCTTTCGACCCGGAAGCGCAGCAATACCGGATTCCCATAGCCGAAACGCTGCATCCGGCCTCATACAATATTCAACCGGCTGATTTCCTGCTCTGATCGATTCCCTCCTTCACCCCCCCCGGATCCCTTGACATACCTGATATGGCACCGCCGTCTCGACTACATACAATATATGGCGCCTTGGGCAGGCAAATATCTTGACAGGGCTCGCCATGGCCGGTAAGATTGGACGCCAATGAGGTTCCGCCTGCGCGGATGAAAAGGGAACCCTGTGCAAATCAGGGACGGGCCCGCCGCTGTGATCCCCCCCTGTCGGGAAAAGATCGTCAGCCCCGATGCCACTGTCAGTGACCGGCGCGCGCCGGAAGACGGGAAGGCCGCTGATTGATCGGGAAAGTCAGAAGACCTGCCTTGTTGACCGTTGGATTTCCTCGCGGACCAGGGAAAGCCATGGTGTATCTGTGGATAAAAAAGGGACATCCCGGATCGACCGCCGTCGGTCCGGGTTTTTTTTCGCCCGGGCCAATCATTTCATTCATCGCCAAAGGAGAAAATGATGACCGGGAAAAATCACCCAGTGAAGCCCCTTAACCTCGACCCGCCGGCAATTGACACGGAGCGGAAACCTCTGCTGGTGGCCGAGGGCCTGCACGTCCTCGACCGGCGGGTCTACGAAGCCGTTACCGGCCGGGACGGCGCCGCGCTCCGCCGGCTCGCCCTGAATCACCTGCGCACGGGCGCCCAGGCCCTGGCGGTCAACCTCGGGACGGGAAGAACAATGGCGGAACTGACGCCCTGGGTCATTGCCTCGCTGGCGGAGTGGACCGATGTTCCCCTCTTCGTCTCCGCCAACATCCTTGACCATCCGGCCACCCTGCGCTCATTGGGCCACCGGATCGTCGTCAACGCCGTCACCGCCGACCCGGCCTCGCTCTCTCTTTCCATGCGGATCGCCGAACAGTACGGGGCAGGCCTGGCGGTGCTCCTGGTCAGGCCCGGCCTCATTCCCCGGGGGGTTGACGACCGGCTGCTGCTGGCCGCGGAGGCCCTCGACCTGGCGTACCGAACCGGACTGCCGTTCTGCCGGCTCTATCTTGATCCTGTCCTTGCCTGCCGCCCGGACCCCTTTGCCTGGCATATCAGCCGCGGGCTCCCCGATATCGGCTCAACGGCGGAAAGCATCAGCCTGATCAGAGAGCTCGACCCCGGGGCAGGGACCATCGTCGGCCTGGGGACAGGTATGCGGGAACTGGGCGGACATACCCTCTGCCCGACGCAATTGAGCATGCTGTCCCTCCTGACGGCTGCCGGGGTGGACGCTGTCATCCTGAACTGCAGAAACAGCCTTCTGATGGACGCTCTCTTGAATACAGCCCGGAGTTCGCTTGTGCGAACGGCGCGTCAGAAGACAGCAGACAGAGCGGCATGAAGCTTTCAGCTTAAGCCTGCCGCGCCGGGAGCTGTCAGTTGTGGGCCCAGGGTTGGCTCCGGATCTTTTTCATCTGCTGGAGATAATACCGTTTGTTTTCCGGATCAATCTCCATGGCCCGCGCCTCGGCGGCCATCGCCTCATCGATCAGATCGTTGGCCCAGAGGGCCACCGCCAGGGTATCCAGGATATAGCCGGACTCCTTGATCCGCACAGCCCGCCTGGCCAGCTGCAGGGATCTGACCGGATCATGCAGCGTTGGGTCCCTTGCCGTCACCAGCAGCCAGGCGAGATTATTGTGGACGTCGGGATTCATCGGATTGAGATCAAGCGCCCGCTCATAGGCGGCCGCGGCCCTGCTTTCCATCTTTTTTTCCTGCAGCAGGTCCCCCAGCAGCAGAAAAAGCAACCCGTTTTCCGGGTCCTTGCGCAGTTTATGTTCGAGCACAGCCTCGACATAGCGGATCTCGCTCTCGTCGTCCAGCCTGTCATAATCCGCGGCGCCCAGAAGACCCCCGCTGACAGAAATGAAAAGGAAATACACGACAAGGCTGCAATACACCTTGCGGTCATGTCTACGGACCAGACCCCTGTCCCGCTCGCATTTTTCAAGGAAATCGATCCGCTCCCCGAGGCCGAAATGGTGCCAGCTTTTCTGGTCACGTATTTTGCCGCCCAATTGGGCGATCTTCTCGAAAGAACTGATCAGCGCGCCGCTTTTTCCCAGGGCCTGAAACACGTACAGGTCCGCC
The DNA here is from genome assembly GCA_022837185.1 of Desulfobacteraceae bacterium. Taxonomy (GTDB): domain Bacteria; phylum Desulfobacterota; class Desulfobulbia; order Desulfobulbales; family Desulfobulbaceae; genus UBA10518. Next base: position 30,169 of record JALHJD010000004.1, on the reverse strand, counting down.
TGTCTTTCGAAATTCCTGATAAAGTATCCGAACAGGTAGCGGAAATAGACAACCATGAGCAACAGCAGGGGTACCGTGACCAATACGGCCAGGAGGGCTTCCGGCGACATGGCCAGCCGGTCGAGAAGCCGGTAATACAGATCGGAGCCGAGGATCAGGTACGGCATTGGCTCCACCGCCATGCCGGCGAGCAGGCTGAAACCCAGGAACAGAAAGATATACAGGGGGAGGTGTCTCTTCTTGACGTGACCGATTTCATGGGCCAGAACCGCTTTCAGCTCCTCCCAGTCCATCGCGTGCAGCAGGGCGGGGGTAACCAGCAGATAGCGCAGGCGCGGAACAATGCCCATGACCCCCGCGGTGACGACCTGGCCTTCGAACAGCGGCCAGACGAGGATATCAGCCGTGAAGCCCTGCTGGCGGCAGAAGGATTCCATCCTTGCCCGCAGGGGTCCGGGGGGCAGCGGCTGGCAGCCCCAGAGCGCGCGGACCAGCGGGGGAAAAAAGAGGAGAAGAAAAACAATAAAGACCAGGAAAAGGAACAGGTCACCCCATGGTGAGGACATGACTCTCTGCAGGCCGGGAATATTGAGGAGCGCCAGCAGGTCAAAGAGAAGCGACAGCGCCATCCAGGGCAGGATAATGGGCAGGTTGACCCGGATATTGGCGACAATAAAGGACAGGGCGGTGTGGGTGCGCGGAAATATGGCCTGATAATGGACCCTGGCCCGTATCCACATGAGGATGAGAAAAACAAAGAAAAAGGCCAGCCCGCCGATATTCTCCAGGGCCGGCAGCCTGCCGTCCAGGGAAAGGGGATGGACATAATATTTCAAGTCCAGGCCATGCAGTGTCAGCACGAAGAGCAGGACAGCCAGGATGGACAGCTTTCCTTCCGCGGCAAAATACGCCCTTGTCCCGCCGTCCCGGACCCTGGAATAAATCGTCCCGCTCAATATGAAAAACGCCGCATACACTGCGAGCAGCAGGGGCAGGGCCGCCATGGGAGGCAGCACCGGAACTTCCGGCGCCCGGTCCGTGGACAGGACAAAAATCGCCACCAGAAAATAGAGGAGGTTGTTGTATATCATTGTCGGGGGAGCTCTCCCTGAAGCAGCCGCCGCTTCGGTTCGAATTGTATTCCACACATCATAGTCACTGATTTCCTCCCTGCCAAGCAACTCCGGGAGGACCGGACAAATATCCGCTCCCTCTCCGGACCTTGACGAGAAATGTTAAGAAAAATATTGACCGGATTGTTTTTCATGGTAATATAAAAAGTTCTTCTGAAGAGATGGGCCTATAGCTCAGTTGGCTAGAGCCACCGGCTCATAACCGGTCGGTCCCTGGTTCGAGTCCAGGTAGGCCCACCACACAGTCATGAAGGCGAAATGGAAAATAACCGCTCCTTGTCCCGTTGCCGATACCGGCCAACCAGGATGATTGAGCACAACAACCGCTTTCGAAAACGCATTTTGTCAAGACGCCATAACCGACAACCCGTCAGTTGCAAGAGGTACTTCCCTGCGAATGTACCTCTTTTTGTTTTCACGCAGGTTAAATGACACCAACCGTTCGGGATATTCTCGCAATCATTGAAGCCATGGCCCCGGCAAAGCTGGCCGAACCCTGGGACAACACAGGGCTTCTCATCGGCAGCCCGGAAGAAAAAGTCACAACCATCCTGATCGGCCTTGACCCTACCTCCGAACTCCTCGAGGAAGCGGAGGCCCGGGGGGCCAACCTGCTCATCACCCATCATCCCGTTATCTTTCACCCCCTGAAATCCATCGATCCGGACCGGCCGGTAGGGAAATTCATCTCCCGGGCCCTTCGTCAGCGGATCAATATCATAAGCTGTCATACCAATCTTGATTCGGCCCCCCAAGGCGTCAGTGAAATCCTGGCCCGGCGGCTGGGGCTCACAGAAACCGCGCCGCTGGCAAGGCAGGAAAACAGCGATGCCGGATGCGGTCT
>JALHJD010000004.1:0-28141 GCA_022837185.1 Desulfobacteraceae bacterium | reverse complement strand
CACCTATCCCGCACCAATTTCGGCCCCTGAATTCATCCGGCGTCTGAAAGAGGCGTGCAATCCTCCCTGGATTCTCGGAGCCGGGCCCCGGCCTGAACGGATCAGCCGGGCGGCAGTCTGCGGCGGCTCCTGTTCGGAACTTGCCGACACCGCCCTGCGGGCCGGCGCCCAGGTCTTCGTCACCGCCGAAGTCAAGCACCATGTCGCCCGGTTGGCGGAACAGACGGGCATGTGGATCATCGACGCCGGGCATTTTGCCACCGAAAATTCCGCCCTGCTTGATTTCGCACAGAGATTGGCGGTCGAAGCATCGGCACGTTTCGGTTCCATTCCCGTCGGGGTCTCGGCGAGGCAGACCGCCCCCCTCACCCTGCTGAATGAGAGCAATTGATGACGAATCGGGCGATGCCATCTACCGCAGATACCCATCAGTGGACAGGTGAGCTCGCACAACAACCAGTTAAAACGCTGATCGATCGGCCGGGCATGGCAGCGCAGCCGGCCGACGTTGGTAAAACCGTTTATCGACGGGCATCGGCACAAATACATTTACGGACCTGAAAAGGAGTGGACCATTGAACGAAGAAATCACCAAACTCATCGACCTGCAGGCAATCGATTCGGAGATTGACGGTTTTGATCAGGAAATTCACGCCATGGAGCAGGAAATAACCGCCCTGGAACAATCCATCGCCGACAAGGAGAACAAAATCAGCCTGTGCCGGGAGGAATCGGAGCAGCTTGAACGGCAGCAGCGCGAACTGAAAACCGGCATGGAGGAATCATTCGCCCGCATCAAGGACAGGCAGAATAAAATGATGCAGGTCCAGACCAGTCGCGAACATCAGGCACTGCTGAAGGAGATCGAGGAAAACAAGAAAATGATCAAGACCCAGGAGGACAGGATTCTCCAGCTCATTGAACAGGTTGAACAGCTGGGGCAGGATGCCGCTGAACTGGAAGGACTGATTGCCGAAGAAAAAGAGCTGCTGCTCGGCAAAAAAGAGGAAGTGAAAAAAGCCGTCAACAAAATCAACTCCCGGAAAACAGTCGTGATGGGCAAAAGGGAGGCCCTGGCCCCAGCCCTGCAGCCAAACACCCTGCAACGCTATACCATGCTGCGGGAAAGACGGAACGGCACCGCGGTGGTCCCGACCAGAAACGGCGTCTGCCAGGGCTGCTTCATGACCATCCCCCCCCAACAGGAGAACGAAGTGCGCAAGGGTGAGAAGTTGAACTTCTGTCCCACCTGTCAACGCATCCTGTACTATCTGGAGGAAGAAGAAGCCGAGTCCCTCGATGCCTGACCAAATCATTGATCCCGCCCTCCTCCTGACCCTGGCCGCCCGTCTTTCCGACGATGTGCTGCGGGATCTCTTCCCGGCCGCAGCACCGGAATCAATCAGGGACGCTCTGCGGACCATGGCCGGGCACCCCAAAGCGGGGCGGCGGACACCAGCCGGCGCGCCTCCGTCTCCGGACACCGGGGGTGGACCGAAGCCTTCCCCCTTGAAAGAGCACGCCGGGAGCTGTATATTGTTTACCGATGGCGCTTCACGCGGCAATCCCGGCGAAGCCGGCGCCGGAGTGGTCCTGCTCGACAAAAACGGACGGGAAATCGCCGCCGAGGCCATCTATCTTGGCCGGTGCACCAACAATGTCGCGGAATATCGAGCACTGATAGCCGGGCTGGAGGCCGCCGTCCGCTTCGGATGCCGCACCTTGCGCATCCATCTTGATTCCGAGCTGATCGTCAGGCAGATACGCGGCCAGTACAAAGTCAGAAACGCCCAGCTCCAGCCATTGTTCATCAAGACCAATGACCTGCTGAACCGCCTGGAGCGCTGGAGCATACATCACATTCCCCGTTCGGAAAACGCCCGGGCCGACAAACTGGCCAATATGGGCATCGACGGACGGCAGCAACAGATTGGGGTGGGCGCATGATCGCTCCGGCCCGCGCCGGGGAGGAAAGTCCGAACACCACAGGGCACGGTGGTTCGTAACGCGAACTCCGGGTAACCGGGGGAAAGTGCCACAGAAAACATACCGCCGATGAGCCGCTTCCGGGCGGAAACAGGCAAGGTTGAAATGGCGAGGTAAGAGCTCACCGCTTCCATGGTGACATGGGAGGCAGGGTAAACCCCACCGGGTGCAAGACCAAATAGGGAAACGCTTGAAGGCTGCCCGCCTGATGTTTCCGGGTAGGTTGCACGAGATGCCGGGCGACCGGCATCCCAGATAAATGATCATGGTCTGCGTATGCGGAAACAGAATTCGGCTTACAGCCCGCCCCATTTTTTCACCCCGCCCTCCCAGCCGAAGGGGGGACGAGACATAACCGGATGATCGCCGCCGCCGTCATTCCTGCCGCCGGGAGCGGAGTCCGCTGCGGCTCCGCCCTCCCCAAGCAGTTTGTCGCCCTTGACGGAAAACCTGTCCTGGTCATGAGTATTGCCCCCTTCCTCGCGGTCAGGGAAATCTCCATCGTCATCGCGGCAGTTCCCGGTGACCGCCGGGAAACCGCCGCGGCCATGCTCGCCGCTTTTTTTTCTCCGGAGGAGCGGCAGCGGATCGTCGTCATCGCCGGCGGTCCCACCCGGCAGGAGTCGGTTCGAGCGGGACTGTCCGCTCTCCCGGCGGAAACGGAGGTCGTCCTGGTCCACGACGCCGCCCGCCCCTTTGTCACGCCCGCCATCATCGAGCGCTGCCTGGAGGGTGCCAGGCAGCGGGGGGCGGCCATCGCCGCCGTCCCTGTCCGTGATACCCTGAAAATGGCGGGACCGGACCGGGACGTGCAGCAGACGGTGGACCGGGCGGGTCTCTGGCAGGCCCAGACCCCGCAGGCCGCGAGGACCGGGCTCCTGCGCCGCGCTTATGACCTGGCCGACCGGGACGGTTTTTCCGGAACGGATGAAGCCTCGCTGCTGGAGCACGCCGGCATCCCGGTAGCCATTGTCGAGGGGAGCGAACTGAATTTCAAAATCACCCGGCCGGACGACCTCGTGCTGGCCTCGGGGCTGATGCGGGAGGAAACAATCATCACCATCGGTCACGGTTTCGATGCGCACCGGTTCACGGAAGGACGCCCCCTGATCCTGGGGGGCGTCACCGTCCCGTACCGGCTGGGTCTTGCAGGGCATTCCGATGCCGATGTCCTCACCCATGCCTTCATCGACGCCCTTCTCGGGGCCATGGGTCAAGGGGATATCGGCCGCCATTTTCCGGACACCGACGGCCGCTACAAAAACATCAGCAGCCTCGAACTGCTGCGGCAGGTGATGCGGATCGCCGCCAAAGGCCGCATGTCGCTGATCAATGTTGACATGACCCTCATCTGCCAGCAACCGAAACTGGCGTCTTTCATGGAGCCCATGCGCAACAGCCTGGCGGCCGCCTGCTCGGTCTCCCGGGACGCCGTCAACATCAAGGCCACGACAACGGAACAGATGGGTTTTACCGGGAGAGGCGAAGGGGTGGCGGCCCATGCCGTCGTTCTCCTGCGCCGCCCGCGGGGGGACGACAGAAAAGAATGACCGATCAATGCCCGATCAACGGCGAACGTCTGGCAGCGGACTTCGTCCGCCTCTGCGAGACCGACAGCCCCTCCAGGCAGGAAGGAAAAGTCGCCGCCCTGCTCAGGGATATCTTTGCCGAACTCGGCGCTGCTGAAATCATTGATGACGGCTCGGCCGCCGTCACCGGCTCCGACACCGGCAACCTGATCATCCGCTTCCCGGGAGACCCCTCCCGTGACCCCCTGTTCTTCAACTGTCACATGGACACCGTGGAGCCGGCCAGGGGCGTGAAGGTGCGGCGGGAGGGAGACCTGTTCTTCAGCAGCGGCGACACGGTGCTGGGCAGTGACGACAAGTCGGGCATTGCCGCCATCATCGAGGCGATCCGCTGCCTGCGCGAGAATCGCAGTGCCCACCGCCCCCTGGAAATCGTCCTGACGACCTGCGAGGAGATCGGCCTGCTGGGGGCAAAATCCCTCGACCCGGCCCTGCTCAGATCCAGGATGGGCTACGCCCTGGACAGCACCGGCTTCGGCACGGTCATAACCGGGGCGCCGGCCGCCAACCGTCTGAATATCACGGTTCGGGGAGTCGCCGCCCATGCCGGCCTGCACCCCGAGTGGGGAATCAGCGCCATCACCCTGGCGGCCCAGGCCGTCAGCAGCTCCCCCCATGGCCGGGTGGACGACCTGAGCACCATCAATTTCGGCACCATCCAGGGCGGCAAGGCCACCAACATCGTTGCCGATCAGGTGGTCATCCGCGGGGAAATCCGCAGCCATGCCACGGGCAGGCTGGAAAGTCTGACCGGTCAGGTCAGGGACATCTTTGCCAGGACCGTGTCGGACTGGCGTGACCCGAGGGGCGAGGCCCGCGGCCGGCCCGACCTGACGTTCACCGTGGAGCCCGACTTCCCGGTCATGAAGCTCTCCGCTGATGATCCCGTCCTCCGCCACGTCGACAGGGCGGCCCGGTCCATCGGCCTGAAACTGCAATACGCCATCGCCGGCGGCGGCAGCGACGCCAACATATTCAACGGCCATGGCCTGCAGACCGCGATCATCGCCACCGGCATGACCAACGTCCACTCCACCGACGAACAGGTGAACCTGGCGGACATGGTCGGCCTGACCCGGCTGCTCATCGCCCTGGCCACGCTCTGACCGGGATGCCGCCTTCTGCCGCGGACGGACCCGGCCCCCCATCACCCGCCCGTTCCGGTGCCATGGGGGAGGCTTCGCCAACTGCTCCTCCGATCACGGGCAATCTGTTACACGTACGCCGAAAAATATTGCAGCAGAGCGTCAAGTGTTGTCAGCGGGTGCGGCGGGCATCCGGGGATGTACAGATCGACGGGCAGAAGTGTATCAAGCGGGATGATCTCCCCGCTGCCGTAAAAAGGTCCTCCCGAGATCGCGCAGGCGCCGGAAGCGATAACGACCTTCGGCTCCGGAATCGCCTCGTAGGTGGCGAGGAGCGCCGAACGCATGTTCCGCGTCACCGGCCCTGTGACATGTACTCCGTCCGCGTGGCGCGGCGAAGCCGTAAAAGAGATGCCGAATCGTGACAGGTCGAAAAAGGGGGTGTTGAGAACATTGGTATCCGCCTCGCAGGCATTGCAGCCCCCTGCCGAAACCTGACGCAGGGCAAGCGACCTGCCGAAAAGTTTCCTGAAATGCTGCTTTGCGTGCAAGGCAAGGTCGGGCAGTTCTCCCGAAGTGAACAGGTGGGATCTTTCCGCGGCAGCCAGTCTGAAATCCTGGCTGAACCGGATAAATTCCCCCTTGCCTGCCCGTTCGCATTCGCCGCAGAAAAGGCAGCGCCCCATGTCCACCCGCCGATTTTCCCCATCAATGGCTCCCTGGGGACAGGCCCGAACACATCGATCAATCATTGCGGGGCCGCAGGAGCGGTTGACCTCCGGCCGGCCCCGGTACGGGGCGGGAAGCGCAATGGTTCCTGCGGGATAGGAAGTAGTGCGATATCCCTGGTGAAAACGCGTTTTGATCAGCTTGAACATTGTCTCCCCTTTTCCTACAAATCAAAGCCGCAGTACGAGAGATTGAAACTCTTGTTATTCAGCGGGAAATCGGAAATCCCCTGGTTGCGCATGGCCAGCGCGAGCCCTGTCCAGTTGTGAAAGGACGGGTCCTTGATCTTGTACCTGATGACCCTGCCGTCCTCCCCGGTCAAAACAGCGTGGGACAGTTCCCCCCTCCAGGCCTCCTGCAGGGTAACGACGACGGAATCAGCAGCAGGCCGTCCTGAATGAACCCCCGGTTCGGAATCGGGCGGATCCGGATCCTTTTCCAACAGTTTTTGAATGCAGAACAGGGAATGCAGTATCTCCTCGTGCCGTATCCACGCCCGTGCAAAGACATCACCGCCGGTGCAGGACGGTTTGGGGCAGGACAGCGAAGGGTAGGCTTCCGTCGGAAATGCTTTACGGACATCATGGTCCAGACCGCTTGCCCGCCCGGCAAATCCCACCAGCCCAATCGCGGCCGCCGTGTCCCGGCTGACAATACCGCAGTTGTCAAACCTGGAAAGCACCGTGTGCGCGGAAAAAAGCAGGTTGCTTACCTCCTCTATCTGCGGTTTCAGTTCGGTTATCTTATCAAGGATCCCGGCAACTTGAGCGGGATTCCATGTTGTCAGGACCCTACCCGGCCGCACCAGCCCTTTGCCGAAGCGATTGCCCGACAGGGCCATCAGCAGGTTCAGGAATTCGCCCCGTATTCTCCCGAAGTATGCCGCGACCGGAGCAAAGGCCACATCTCCCGCCAGGGCGCCCAGGTCGCCGGTATGATTGGCCAGGCGCTCCAGCTCCATGGCAATGGTACGGATTCTTTTATCGCGTTCATTGACGACGGTACCGGTCAGGGCTTCCATTGCCTGGCTGTGACAGACACTGTTTGCCACCGCCGTGTCCCCCGCAACGGATTCGAGAAGAAAGGGGGCTCTCCGGGCGGGGGAGTTGACGATCAACCGTTCCGCATCACGGTGCTGGAACCCGAGCTGGATTTCCAGGTGCAGCACCTTTTCGCCCATGCATTGAAACCGAAAATGGCCGGGCTCGATGATGCCCGCGTGCACCGGGCCGACCGCCACCTCGTGGATTTCATCACCCTGGACCTGATAGTACGGATAACTCCCCGGGATGTCCTTGCTGTAATCATTACCAAAAACATCCTCTCGGCCGGTCCAGTTCGGATGGTAGCGGACAGATTTCAGCCATGGATGTCCGAGTGGTTGAACGCCGAACTGCTCGGCCAGTTCCCGTTCAAAAAGCTGAAATTTGCCATCTTCGGCGGCAAGGGACGCATACGCTTCCGGAACCTGGCAGCGTGCGGCCAGCAGACGATTATCCCGCCGCATCACAGCCAGAATGGAGAGTTTTTCCTGTTCCGGATAACCGAAAAAATGAACGACATACCCGTCATCACCCGCACAATCCAGGAGGGCTTGACGAAATTCCGGCAAGCGGAGAACCGGTATTGCAGAACGTTTGACCGGAACCGCCGGTGTCAGTTGAAGAAAATTGTCCATGTCCTTATCTCAGATCCGGCTTATGGCGTCGAGGATGGTCCGGCGCAGCGGTTCCGGCAGCCACAGGCTCAACAATATCGATGCGGCGAGAAGGATAAAGACAGGAAATATCCTGCCCAGCCTCTCCTCCCGAATCAGTTTCGCGTCCCGCCCGGCAAAGGCCATGCGGATAAAATGCTTCGAAATCCCTGCAAAAATCAGGATCAACAGGAGAATGAAAGCAGCGGCGGTGAAAAAGGAGTGATTTTTGAAGGCGCCGAACAGAATCAGGAGTTCGCTCACAAACAGTCCGAAGGGAGGGAATCCGGATATCCCGGCAAAACCGCAGGTAAAACCGATGAATGTCATTGGCAGCAGACCCGCCATGCCTCCGACCTTGCCGATTTCCTTGGTCCCATAGCCAAACAGGATATTGCCGGTGGAAAGAAAAAGAGCCGCCTTCAATAAAGAATGGTGCACCAGATGCACCATTGCCCCCAACCCGGCCAGTCCCCCGAGGCCGGTTCCCACGGCAATTATTCCCATGTTTTCAATGCTCGAATAGGCAAACAAGCGCTTGTAGTCTTTCTGAATCATCATGAAAACTCCGGCAATCAGCATGGAAAACAGACCGAAACCGACAAGCATGCTCCCCGCCCATTGAGCCATTCCCGCGGCATGAAGAATGGCGTAACTTTTGAAAATCCCGAGGAAAGCGCAATTCAGCAAGGCCCCGGACAGCAGAGCGGGTACCGGGCTGGGGGACTCACCATGGGCGTCGGGCAGCCAGGTGTGCATCGGCGCCAGACCCATTTTCGTCCCATATCCGACCATGATGAAAATAAAGCCGGCCTTCAGCCACAGCGCATCCATTCCGCCGGCCACTTCCTGCAGGGAGCTGAACGTCAGCGGGACATTGATGCTGCCGTGCTCCATCGCCAGGGTAATGAAAAACGTGCCGAGCAGGGCAAGGGCGATCCCAACCGAACAGATGAGGACATATTTCCATGTCGCCTCAAGGGAGCCCTTGGAGTGGTACAACAGAATAAGCGGAGCCGATGTCAGGGTTGTCGCCTCAATGGCGACCCAGAGGACGACCAGGTGATCCGAAACCGCGACCATGGCCATGGCCCCGAGGAACAGGAGCAGACAGCCGTTGAATACGTGCTCGCGGGGCATGTCGGTTTCAACCAGGTAGAACAGGGTATACAACCCTATGATCAGAAAGAGAAAGGTTGTGACCAGCAGCACCAGGCAGCCTTCAGGCGCCGCGGTAAAATAGAAGGTGGCCGCCGGAAGTCTTGTCGTCCAGGCCGCCATGCAGGCAAGCGCAAACTCAATGATACCGGTTGCGACAAGCAGAATCCTGCCCATCATTACCGGAGAAAAAAAAGCGACAATCCCTATGAGGAAGGGAATGACAAAGACAAGTTCAAGCATACGCCCTTCCCTTCACCCTTTCAGCTGTTTTAAAAATGTTGTGTCAATATCATCGTAGGTTGAATTGATGCGATGAAGAATTATGCCCATGATCATGACGCCCACCAGCAAATCGAGCAGAATGCCGAATTCAACCACGTAGTGGGTTTGCATCTGCCCGGCCAGAGCCGTACCGGTCAAATAGATCCCGTTTTCCAGGATCAGATAGCCGATGATCTGGGTGATGGCCTTCCTTCGGGTCATGAGCAGGAAAAATCCGGCGCCGATGGTTGTGATTGCGCACGGCAGAAGCAGAGTGGACTCCGGCCTGTCCACGACCTGAAGGCGGCTGCTGATGAATACCGAAAAAAGTATCATGGCCAGGCCGGCGAACAGGGACGCATGATATCCGATCAGGGGTTCAACCTCTCTCCGAATCGAAACCTTGCGCAAGGCAAACCAGATCATCAGCGGGATGAGCACTCCCTTGATGAGCAGCATCAGGGAGGCAAAGGCCACCGCAAGACTCATGGTTTGATACTGCGGTTCAATCAGTACCGGAACCAGGGAGACCAGCACGCCCTGAAAACTCATGACCCTGATCAGCTCCAGAAGCCGACTCGATCCCAGCGACATCAGGATGGAGAGGAAAATAAGCGAGAGGACAATATCAACATGTCCCATTACGGCGTTACCTCCAGTGAAAGAATGATCGCAAAAAAGGCCAGGGCAAAGGATGTAAGGATGAACTTAGGGACCTGGTCCATCTTCAGACGGGCGGTGATCGACTCCAGCACCCCGATTGCCAGATAGATCAGCAGCAGAAGGAGGAAAAAAAGGAGAATTCGCATTCCCGGACCAAACCCTCCCGGGAGCAGGAGATCCGCGATGAACGCCGCGTAAAAGAACATCCTCGCGAAAACGGCGGCTTCCATGATCGCCAGGTCCGGCCCGGAGTGATCCAGGATCATGACCTCATGAATCATCGTCAACTCGAGATGGGTGGCGGGGTCATCCACGGGGACTCTGGCATTCTCCGTGAGCATGACGAAGAAAATCGCCGGCACGATAAGCACCAGGAGGAAGCCTTCCCGACTGAAGATATTGATCGCCCCTTCTCCGGCCAGAAACGAGGCAAGGCTGTACTGGCCGCTCAGAAAGGCAAACTGGAGAAAAACAAGAAAAATGGCTGCTTCGGTCAGGAGCCCGAAGAATACCTCCCGTGCCGCACCCATGCCCTCAAAGGGAGAGGCGGTATCCAGAGCCGCCGCTGCCACGAAAAAGCGGGCGAGCCCGAAGAGATACCAGACAAACACCACATCACCCGGAAAGGAAAACACCGGATTCTGTCCGGCGATCGGCAGAAAAGCGAGGCCGGTCAGGGAGGCCGCAAGGGAAACCAGCGGCCCGAGCCCGAAGATGAATGTTGTCGAGCGGCTGTAGACAGATCCCTTCCGCAGCAATTTCGCAAGGGTATGATACTTGATCAGCAGTGAAGGCCCTTTCTTTCCGCCAAAAAAGGCCTTTACCTTGAGAATCACGCCCATCAGGAACGGGGCAAGGAAAAGAGAGGCGAAAAAAAGAAAAATCGCGCCCAGGAATGGTGTCATCATGGCTACCGTACGAGCTGGTAAAGGAGAAGGACGATCAGTGCGACGACAATATAAGCGATATAGAACTGGATGAAGCCGTGCTGTATGAATCGCAGCCGGCTGCAGAACCTTTCGATGTTGCGCCCGATATAACGGTCGCCCCAATCCTCCATCCGGTCAACCAGGTGAGAACGATATGCTGCGGGGGGCGGCAGGACGGATTCAATCTCCCGGTATTCCTCCCTGATCCGGGTAAAGGGCCGGTAAAATTGCAGGATGGATCGTGCATAGGAGCTGGAGGTGTACTGCATTCGTGCCGTGGGGGCGGTGAATCCGCAGCCCCAGGTAGGCGCATGGGCAACCTGCCTGCTGCGATACAGGAGACGGCGCAGATATATGAGCAGACCAAGGAAAAGGAGAAACCCGCCCCCCGCCAATGATATGGACCGGCTCAAATCAAGAATCGCCGTGATGTCAGGTGCGTCTCCCCCCATGATGCCCCCGGCGGCCATGACCGCGGGCATGGAAAAAATGCCCGGAAAAAGGCCGATGGCCAGGCAGACCGCCCCGATACAGATCATCGGCACAATCATTGTCCACCTGCATTCGTGGGCATGAAGAGCCGCCTCCGTGCGCGGCGCGCCAAGAAAAACCACCCCCACGACCTTGGTAAAACAGGCCACGGCAAGGCCTCCGATGACGGCCAGTGAGAGCACGGCCAGGACAATAAACAGGAACGGCATGGGTTCAAGCCCCGCGCCCGTCCCGTTGAGCCCGGCAACAAAGATAAAGAATTCACTTATGAATCCGTTCAGGGGAGGAAGGCCGCAGATGGCCAGGGAACCGACCAGAAAGAGGATGCCGGTTTTGGGCATGTTTTTCATCAATCCGCCAAGCCGGTTCATATTGACGGTCCCGACACCATGGAGAACATTCCCGGCGCCCATGAACAGAAGCGACTTGAACAGGGCATGATTCCAGACATGAAGAAGCCCCCCGGTGAGACCGAACAGGGCGATAAAAGGCCTTTGGGCCGAGATGCCCAGAATTCCGACACCGATGCCGACGAGGATAATGCCGATATTTTCCACGCTGTGATAGGCGAGCAGGCGCTTCAGGTCATGCTGGCCCAGGGCGTAGAGAACACCCACCGTGCCGGAAAAGGCCCCGAGAATGATGAGCAGCGGCCCGACAATATGCGCATCCGGTGCAACGCATTGATAGAGGCGGAGAATACCGTAAATGCCGATCTTGATCATCACCCCGGACATGAGCGCCGAAACATGGCTCGGGGCAGCCGGATGAGCATAGGGCAGCCAGAAATGAAGAGGCATGATGCCGGCCTTTGAGCCGAAACCAATCAATCCCAGAAGAAAAATGGCCAACCTCGCGTCCTGGGGAAGCGCGGCCGGGGCCGCAAGGCTGAAACTGCCGCTGGCGCTGAAAAGAAGGCCGAATGCGGCAAGAACGAACAGGCCGCCGCCCTGGGAAAAAATAAAATACCTGTACGCCGCCCTGCGGTTTGCCTTCTCGCCGTAATTGTACAGAATCAAAGCCGCGGAAGCGACGGACATGACCTCCCAGGCCAGAACAAAGCTGATCATGGAATCGGCAATGACGACCAGGGCCATGGACAGGATGAGCAGGGAAAGGAAAAAGGAGTGAACGGCTGTTCTGAGTGTCCGGGCCCTGTCATCCAGGTAGTGATAACTGTACACGGCTGCCGCCAGGCCGATGAGAAATATCGGGACCAGAAAAAATGACGACAAGACGTCGATACGAAACGACAACGGCAGCCAGCCGAGCCACGCCCACGAGACGGTCCGGGTCGTTGCGGCAAGCAGGTCAGTCAACGAACAGACAAATCCGACAATACAGCCTGACCCGATTCCGGCCGGTCCTGCCAGACGCATCAGGCTGAAACGGTGCATTAAAAAAAGCGGGATAATCCCGCCCGTCCCGATCAGTAAAAAAGAAGAAAGATAGATCATTTTCCGGTCGCATGCCATGCAAAATGCCCGCTTCCCGAAGGTTCTCAGGTCATCTCCTGATTACCCCGGCCACCGTGCAGACGTTTTACAGGACCATTTTTTTCTTCAGAAAAGTATTTTCCAGTTTCTCAACTGCGTTCAGGAGTTCCTTTCTCCCCGGCTGCCTCCTGATCGCGTCGGTAAACGCCCGCTCCATCACCAGGCGCCGGAGACGTGTATCCAATAGTGCCTGCTCCACACCATTCGCACCCAGAACGAGAAAAATGACCTCGCACGGTTCTCCGTCCAGGGCTTTGAAATCCGCCGGCTCCTCGAGAAATGCAAGGATTATGAGCGACCTTTCAATATAAATGGGCCTTTCGCAGCCGGCAGCCATGCAGGCAAATCGGGCCAGACAGGAAGAAGCGAATGATTCCCTGGCCAGAACGGACAGCTTAATGTTCTGGATATCAAAAGTGGAGTCATGGGGAATCGCCGTCAGGACCTCATCGAGGGCCTCATCCCTGTCTTTTCCATGAATCCGGTATAAAATGCTTCCATTGTGCAAAGCCTGGAAAACAGTGACGCCGTAATTAACACGACCTGTTCCCTGATCGCTCCGGTATTGCGCGGAAAGCCAGTTATCAACGGCATCTATCCGAAACCGCCATTGTCCGCCGATCTTGACTGCGAATGGAATCTGGTTGTCATTCAGCAAGCGGTAGATGGTTTTCTCGGATACTCCCATTTTGCCGGCCAGCTCCCGGACCCCGATGAAAAGTTTGTCCATTTCTGTCCATTTCTGTCCATAATTGGCAAGGATGGAATCCTTACTCTTTCGCACGCGGGCAGTCAAGAAAAAAAACAGGAATATCGGAGTGCGCAGCCATACCCGGCTTCCGGCAGGACGCGGCCCGATTGCCGCCGGCCTGCTGCCCTTTCCGCCCCCTCCCACTTTCGCCCCGCCCTCCCTTTTTTTCCTCCCGTAAAGGAAAGAATGACTGGCGGACCACGGCAGCCATGCATATATTTATAGTGTCACTGATCCGAACGCATATTTTCTTGAAAAAATTGCGCTGATCTGTTTGTTAGGAGCCTGAAGAAAAAGCATGGATGCGCCCGCAGGCACAAAGAGGTAATCTTTGTGCCTGCACAATTTTTGGCCTGTTGCAGACGATATCCCCCTGTCCAGCTGTAGGAAACAACATATGAAACCCTCCTGCCCACATGCCTGTCAATCCGGCAAACCGACGCACGAATGCGGCATCTGCGGCATTTTCGGCCACCAGGACGCCGCCAAGCTGACCTATTTCGGGCTCTATGCCCTGCAGCACCGCGGCCAGGAAAGCGCCGGGATCGTCGCCAGCGACGGCGAGAAGGTCGCCATTCACAAAGGCATGGGACTGGTCCCCGAAGTATTCAGCGAGACCACCCTGGGGAAACTGACCGGCCACATGGCGGTGGGCCATGTCCGCTATTCCACCACCGGAGAATCCACCATGGTCAACACCCAGCCGTTCATGGTGCATCACAAGGGGGGTCCGCTGGCCGTCGCCCATAACGGCAATCTGGTAAACTCCATCGCCCTGCGCCGCGATCTGGAACGGAAGGGATCCATATTTCAGACGACCATGGACAGCGAAATCGTTATCCATCTCCTGGCCCGTTCCCTGGACCTCGGCCTGCTGCGGGCCGTCAGCGACTCTTTCGCCTTCATCCAGGGGGCCTATTCCCTTCTCCTGATGACCCGCGACACCATGGTCGCCGTCCGCGACCCCAACGGTTTCCGGCCGCTGTGCCTCGGCAGGCTCGAAAACGGAGCGCACATCATTGCCTCGGAAACCTGCGCCTTTGACCTGGTCGAGGCCGAATATATCAGGGACGTCGAACCCGGCGAAGTGCTCATCATCAGCAATGACGGCCTTGCTTCCCATTTTCCCTGGCCGCCGCGCAGAAAAAGCTTCTGCATCTTCGAACACGTATACTTCTCCAGGCCGGACAGCGACGTGTTCGGCATCAACGTCTATACCGCCCGCAAGCGGATGGGCGAAATCCTCGCCAGGGAGGCCGGGATCGACGGGGATTTCATCATGCCCTTTCCCGATTCGGGCAATTACGCCGCCATAGGCTATTCCCAGGCATCGGGCATCCCCATGGAAATGGGCATGATCAGAAACCATTATGTGGGGCGAACCTTTATCCAGCCCACCCAGTCCATGCGCGATTTCTCGGTCCGGGTCAAACTCAACCCGGTCCGATCCCTGCTGCAGGGCAAACGGGTCATCATCATCGAGGACTCGATTATCCGCGGCACCACCGGCCGCAGCAGGGTACGGGCGCTCCGCAACGCCGGGGCCAGGGAAGTGCATATGCTGGTCAGTTGTCCGCCCACCTGCAATCCGTGCTACTACGGCATCGATTTTCCTTCCAACAAGGAGCTGATTGCCGGCAAAAAATCCGTCGAGGAAATCCGTCAGTATCTCGATCTCGATTCCCTGACCTACCTTAGCCTCGAAGGGCTGGTGGAAGCAACGGGCCTCAGCGCTGATTCGTTCTGCCTCGCCTGCTACAACGGCGACTACCCCATGGAACCGGACCCCTCCTTCAGCAAGCATGCCTTCGGCGGGGGCTGCTCCTGCTGAAAAGCAGGATGCGGCCTCCGGTTCCGCCTTCCTTTTCTTTCGACAAGGACCACCGTTCTGTGCTACGGTGAAATGTCAGGTCCCCGGTCCCCTGGACATGGATTGGGGCCGGGTCTCGCGCCGTGCGTGAAATCCGCCCGCGAACATGCCGGGACCGGACTGCCGGATTCTGCCCGGAATCGGGACAAAAATACATCGGCCATCGTTCGTCAAGCAACTGAGGCAGCCATGGACCCTTCCGCTCTGATTCCCGCAACTGAAAGCCTGCAGGTGCCTTGGGGGTGGTTCCAGTTCCTCCTGGTCGTCACCCTGTTTCTGCATGTCCTGGCGATGAACGTCATGCTGGGAACGGCGTTCATTGCCTTCGCAAACCTTCTGCGGCGCAGCGGGGAACCGGACCCGCTCTCCCGCGAGATATCCGGCAAAATACCTTTTACCATCGCCTTTACCATTAATTTCGGGGTTGCTCCCCTGCTCTTCGTGCAGGTCCTGTACGGCCATTTCCTCTATACCAGTTCGGTATTGATGGCCAACTTCTGGATTCTTGTCATCTTCCTGCTCATGGCCGGCTATTATCTGGCCTATATCTTCAAGTACAACTACGAGCCGCTGCACGGCGGCCGGGTTCTCGTGATCGGCCTGGCGACTGCGGTGATGCTGGCGGTGGCCTTTTTCATGTCCAGCAATTTTACCCTGATGCAGCGGCCCGAGGCCTGGACCCGCTACTTCGACCGGCCCGCGGGACTGCTCCTCAACTTCGGCGACCCAACCTTCATTCCCCGCTTCCTCCATTTCGTCACCGCCGCCGTCGCGGTCGGCGGCCTGAGCTTTGCCCTGCTGTACGAGTTCAGGCACCGGCGGGGCAACCGGGACGCCGCGCCCCTGGTCCGTTCCGGCTGCTACTGGTTCAGTTTCGCGACCATCGTCAACTTCGGTTTCGGCTTCTGGTTTTTCGGGAGCCTGCGGCCGGAAGTGTTCGACGTGTCGACCGGCAGCGGGATTCTGGCCGCGGTGCTGCTCCTTGCCGGCATCGTCCTGGGCGCCCTCTCCGTCATCTCCGCCATGCAGTTCCGGGTCATGCGGGCCCTCGCCACCATCCTGCCCACCATTTTCCTCATGATCCTGATCCGGGACCTGGTGCGGGCGGCCTACCTCAAACCCTGGTTCTCGGTCTCGGAGCTGGAAGTTGTTCCGCAATACTCGCCGTTTTTGGTTTTTCTGCTCTTTCTGGCCGGCGGGGCGTTCCTCATCGGCTGGATGCTGAAACTTGCCTGGCGGACCATCAAGGCCGGGGAGGTGCAATCATGAATTACCCGGTCTGGCAGCTCGACGCGGCGGGCGGCGGCCTGCTCATCGCCGTTATGGCCGTTGTTCATGTGTACATTTCCCACTTTGCCGTCGGCGGCGGCCTGTTTCTGGTGGTGACGGAAATGAAGGGCATCAGGGAAGGCAACCGGACCATCGTCGATTATGTCCGGCGGCACACCCGCTTCTTCCTGCTCCTGACCATGGTTGCCGGCAGCCTGACCGGCGTCGGCATCTGGTTCACCATTTCCCTCCTCAACCCGGCGGCAACCTCGGAACTGATCCATATTTTCGTTTTCGCCTGGGGTATCGAATGGGTCTTTTTCACCGCCGAAATCGTTTCCCTGTTCATCTACTACTATACCTTCGGCAGAATGGACGACCGCAACCATGTCGCCATCGGCTGGATCTATTTCGCCTGCGCCTGGATGTCGCTCTTCTTCATCAACGGCATCATCGATTTCATGCTGACCCCCGGCGCCTGGCTTGAGAACCGGAATTTCTGGTCGGGCCTGTTCAACCCCACCTTCTGGCCGGCCCTGTTTTTCCGGTCCTTTCTGGCCTTCATGCTGGCCGGCCTCTACGGGTTCCTGACGGCGGTCAGCATCAAGGATGAACAACTGCGCCTGCGGATGGTCCGCTACTGCGCCCTGTGGCTGATGGCGCCCTTCCTCCTCTTCCTCGCCTCGGCCTGGTGGTACCGGGCGTCCCTGCCCATGGATCTGCGCAGCCTGATCTTCGAGCGCATGCCGGAAATCAGAATCTACCTGGCTGCCTTCACCATCCTGGGACCGGCCCTCATGTTCGGCGGACTGCTCATGGCCATCCGGATGCCGGGGGTTGTCACCCGGCCGCTGGCGGGACTGCTGCTCCTCATCGGCCTCCTGTACATGGGTTCTTTTGAATTCATCCGGGAAGCGGGCCGGCGGCCGTATATTATCCCCGGCTATATGTACTCGACCTCGATTCGGACCGCGGACATGGAACGGGTCCGGCAGAACGGCCTGCTCAGCGAGGCGAAATGGACCCGCAACTCCTCGGTCACCGGGGAGAACACCGCCGATGCCGGACGCGAAATTTTCAACATCCTCTGCCTGCCCTGCCATTCCATCGGCGGCCCCCTCAACGACATCAGGAAACTGACCCGGAACTACACCCCCTCCGGCCTGGAGGCGAAAATCAACGGCATTCACACGGTCAGTCCCTACATGCCCCCCTTTGCCGGCACCGCCGATGAACGGCGGGCCCTGGCGCACTATATCGGTGTCAATCTGAACGGACGCATGGACAGGCAGGAGGACGTTGCCCTCAAAACCATCCCCGAGGACCCGGTGCCGGAGTTCGATGCCGAGGCAGCCGAATATGTCCTCCTGGCCTGGAGCGGCATGGGCATGAAAGGCATGACCGACGCCAGCACCATCTGGATGATCGAGCCCCCCGGGGTTACCGTCAATGCGCAGCTTATCCGCCGCGGGCCGACCCCCGAAGTCGTGGTGGACGGCGTCACCCTCTCCTACGCGGTGGACGGGGAATTCCTGCAGCCCGCCGCCCGAATCAGTTTCTGGGAGAACGCCGAGGCACTCTACAATGTCCAAATCCCCGAAGATACAGGCCTGACCGGGAACGGGTTAACCGGCACCATGACCCGGGGCGGGAACGTGTTCACCGCCGACATGCTGCCCGTCGTTCCCTATACGGTGGACAACGGTTTCCTGCCCTATCCGGCCGTAACGCTCACAGCCGTCAATGCCGCAGGCGAAATAGTGGCCCGGACAAGGGTCGCCGCCCCGGTCTCCACGGAAATGGGCTGCCGCGTCTGCCACGGCGGTCCCTGGAAGATTGACGGCCGGGCCGGAATAGCGGACGTCACAGCCGCCAATGTCCTGGAAGCCCATGACCGGATCAGCGGAACCCGTCTTCAGGCCCTGCTTGCAGAGACCGGACCCGTTCTCTGCAGCCGCTGCCACGCCGATGCCTCCCAAAACGCTCCAGGCAACGGTGAACAGTTGAACCTTTCCGCCGCCATCCACGGCTTCCACGCCGGTTTTATGGCGGGTCGCGGGTCAAGGTACTGCGTTCTCTGCCATCCGGCCGACAGCGGCGGCGCAACCAGGGCGTATCGGGACATACACAGCACGCTCGGGCTCGACTGCAGCTCCTGCCATGGAGAGATGGAGGATCTGGCCATCAGTCTTCTGAAAGCGGAGCTGGAGGACGGCAAACCCCATGCCGCCGATCTGCTGGAAAACATCAGGCCCGCAAACTTCGCCGCCATTGATGACATAGCGCCCCGCCAGCCGTGGGACAACCTGCCCGACTGCCTTCATTGCCACCTGGATTTCGAGCCTCCAGAGGACGACACCACCTTCAACCGGTGGACCGCCGGGACGGAAGACCTGTACCGGAACCGGACGGATGAAAGCGGCATGCTCCGCTGCCCCGCCTGCCACGGGAGCCCCCATGCCGTCTATCCGGCGCTGAACCCGTACAACGGCAACCGGGACATCCTCCAGCCGCTCCAGTATCAGAACAATCCCTTCCCCATCGGCGCCAATTTGAACTGCCCGGTCTGTCACACCATTGACATGGAGGACGAGCTGCACCATGGTAATATGGTAAGGACGTTTCGTAATCAATAGACTCTTTTCCGGGAGGCAGTTATGAAAACATTGATCCGCTGCATCATCCTGTCGGCCGCCGCCCTGATCCTGGCAGGCTGTGCCGGTGTGACAGGAAAACCCCTGCTCCTGTCCCGTTCGCTGGAGGTGAATGACATCATCGAGAGCGCGACCATTCTCCCCGGGCACAGATACTACTATGCCGGTCCGGAAGCCAAGCCGGACGTGATCATCGCCATTGACGAAAAATACACCTTTCGCCAAAGTGTCCACTGGCACGAGGTAACCCCCACCGAGGAGCTCCTGCGCTCGTGGAACAGGATCATCGACAATCGCTACAGGATCAAGTTCCCCTATTACGGCGCCTGGATCCTGACCCCGGACGGCCAAAAGGCCGGGATATGGTATTCACAGCACACCAACACCGTCATTGAATACCCGTCTCCCGGCGAGATCGTCATCTATCGTCCGGACTCGACGGTCAGGAAGCAGCGCAAACTTCTCTTTGAAAACCGGCGCAGATAACCGGCGGGCGGTTTCGGGGCCCTGACTGCTGCACATTGATTCTGCTTGCCTTCCTCTGGATTGCCTGGTGCGTCCTGCACAGTCTGCTGATCGGCCGGCCGGCGGAAAGAATCGCCGACCGGCTGCTTGGCCGTCATGCCGGGGCATACAGGGTCCTGTATGCCCTGTTCAGCCTCGCCACCCTCATTCCCCTGCTCCTGTACCAGTTCTCCCTGCCGCAGGCCGTGCTGCTCCAGGCTGGGCTTCCCGTCCGCCTCCTGCGGCACGCCCTGCTCATCTACGGACTGGTCATGCTGTACCTGGGTGCCCGGGCGTATGACCTGCGCTTCTTTCTCGGCATCACCCAGTGGCGCAGCATGCGCCGCGGCAAACCTCTTCCGCCCCTGGCCTTCCGCACCGACGGCATTCTCGCCCGCATCCGCCACCCGTGGTACAGCGGCGGCATAGCCGTTATCTGGGGTTTCGGAGAGATCACCGACGTCTTCCTCCTGACCCGGATTATACTGACCGCCTACCTGCTTGTCGGCGCCCTGCTCGAAGAAAAAAGGCTTGCGGCAAAACTGGGCGAGCGCTACATTGCCTACCGTCGGAGGGTGCCCATGCTGCTCCCCGGTCCGCGGAGGCCGTCCTCACCGGGCACTGAGTAAATCGCCGGCCGGCTGGGATAATCTTCTCCCGCGGCCGGAGAATTTGCCGAAGCGGCAGGATTTCCGGTCCCCTTTCGGTTTTTGGGCAGAAAAAACTGGACAAGAACGGCGTTGGAAGATATAAAAGCGGAATGAATATTCATTCCGCTTTTATATCGTAGGCACAAATCTCATGGCAAAACAGTCGAAACGCAGCGAGATCACCGGTGCGGCCCTCGAACTTATCGTCAAGCACGGCTTCCATGGCGCATCCATGGCCATGATCGCCGATCGAGCCGGGGTTGGAGCCGGGACGATCTACCGTTACTTCGACAACAAAGACGTCCTGATCACCGAACTGTACCGGGAATTGGAAGAGAAAGTGGTCCAGGTCCTGATGAAAGAGTACCCGGTGAAAAAATCCTTCCGGGAACGGTTTCAGCACATCGGCGGAGGGCTCCTGCACCATTTCATCAACAATCCCAGCGAATTCCGCTATCTGGAACAGTTCCACAACTCCCCGTACGGGGTGGCGGTCCGGCGGGACAAATTCATGGGGAAATGGAACCACGGCGACCTGATCCGCATATTTTTCGAGGAAGGGGCCGCCCGGGGGGTAATCAAGGATCTGCCGCTGGCCGTTCACTTTGCCCTGGCCTTCGGCCCGTTGATTGCCGTGGCCCGGGATCACATCCTCGGCTTCATTACCCTGGACGACGCCCTCATCGCCCGAATCGTCGAGGCTTGCTGGCAGGCGATCAGGGAACCCGCTTCCCGCTTCGCTCATCCGGATGCCCCCGGGGATGGGACGCAGCAATAACAAGAAAAACAGCCACGGAACAACCGGCCCGGGGGTCGGAAATAATTATTGAACAGGGACAGTTATGCAATCGATGAAGAGAATGAAACTGGCTGCCATTGCCGTTTTTGCCGCCGCGGCGGCGATGCTGGTTGCCGGCTGCGACAGGAATACCGCCGAGCCGCCGCCGCCTCCCGTTCCTCAGGTGTCGACGGTCACCGTGCGTTTGGAGAAAATCGTCCTCACCTCGGAGCTGCCGGGACGCACCTCCCCCTACCGGATTGCGGAGATACGGCCCCGGATCAACGGCCTGATCCAGAAACGGCTGTTTACCGAAGGATCAGACGTCGAAGCCGGTCAGGTCCTCTACCAGATCGATCCCGCTCCCTTCCGGGCGGCCCTCGCCAACGCCCGTGCCGCCCTTGCCCGAGCGGAAGCCAACCTGCCCTCGGCCCAGGGGCGGGCCGACCGTTTCGAGCAGCTCGTGGCCGAAAATGCAGTGAGCCGTCAGGATTATGACGACGCGGTTGCCGCCCTGACCGCTGCCAAAGCCGATGTCGAGTACTGGAAGGCGATGGTGGAAACGGCCGACATCAACCTGGAATACACCAGCATAACCGCGCCCATCTCAGGCCGCATCGGCAGATCCAGCGTCACCGACGGCGCCATCGTTACCGCCTACCAACCCGCGCCCCTGGCGACCATCCAGCAGCTGAACCCCATCTACGCCGACATGCCCCAATCCACCACCGAACTGCTGCGCCTGCAGCGCCGCCTGGAGGAAGGGCTGATCGGACAGGGAAATGAGGATGACGGCCGCAACAAGGTCAGCCTTATTCAGGAAGACGGCACTCCTTATCCGCTGGAGGGCACCCTGCAGTTCAGCGACGTGACGGTGGACCCGACCACCGGTTCGGTGACCCTGCGGGCAATCTTTCCCAATCCGGACGGCGTGCTGCTGCCGGGCATGTTCATCAAGGCGGTGATCAGAGAAGGGATCTGCGAGGAAGCCATCCTCATTCCCCAGCAGGGAGTTTCCCGAGACCCCAAGGGGAATCCCTATGCCCTCATCGTTGATGCCGAAAGCAAGGCCGCCATCAGGCCTCTCACCCTCGACCGGGCCATCGGTGACAAATGGCTGGTTGCCGAGGGGCTGAATCCCGGTGATCAGTTGATCGTCGAGGGGCTGCTGATGCTGCGGCCGGGCATGGAAGTGCAGGCCGCCTCCCTGGATGGAACGCAGGAGGATCCGAACGCCCCCGCCTGCCCCTTGGATGAATCAGCTGACAAATCGGATGAAGGGGGCAGGTGATGCTGTCAAAATTCTTTCTCGACCGCCCGGTTTTCGCCTGGGTTATCGCCATCATCATGATGACGGCCGGCGGACTGGCCATCTACAACCTGCCGGTTGCGCAGTATCCGCCCATCGCCCCGCCGGCCATTGCCATCTACTCCTTTTTCCCGGGCGCTTCCGCCGAGACGGTCGAAAACACCGTCACCCAGATCATCGAGCAGAAGATGACCGGCCTGGACGACATGCTCTACCTCTCCGGCACCAGTTCGTCCTCCGGCGCCTCCCGAATCGAGCTGACCTTCGCGCCGGGAACCGATCCGGACGTCGCCTGGTCCAAGGTGCAGAACAAACTGCAGCTCGCCATGGCCAGCCTGCCCGACGTGGTGCAGCGCTCCGGGGTCAAGGTCAGCAAATCGACCCGGAATTACCTGATGATGGTCGGTCTGATCTCCGAAGACGGCAGCATGGACGGCGATGACCTGCGGGATTACGCCCAGTCCAACCTGGAAAAGATCCTCTCCCGGGTGCCGGGTGTCGGCGAGGTGGAAAACTTTGGCTCCCAGTACGCCATGCGGGTCTGGGTCAACCCCGACAAGCTGACCAGCTACAACCTGACCATGGAAGATGTCATCCTGGCGCTCCGGGCCTACAACGTCGAAGTTTCCGCCGGTCAGTTAGGCGGCGCCCCGGCCGTGGAGGGCCAGCGGCTGAACGCCACCATTGTCGTGCAGCACCTCCTGCAGACCCCTGAGGAGTTTGCCGCCATTCCCATCCGCACCAATCCGGACGGCTCGGTGGTCCGTATCGGCGACATCGGCCGCACGGAGCTGGGAACCGAGCGCTCAGACATCTACGGCAACTACAACGGCAAACCCTCGGCCGCCATGGCCATCCGGCAGGCCGCCGGCGCCAATGCCCTGGAAACAGCGGACAACGTCAAAAAGAAGATGGAGGAGATGAGCCAGTTTTTTCCTCCGGGGGTGAAGGTAATATATCCTTTTGACACCACCCCCTTCACCAGGGTGGCCATCGAAGAGGTGTTCAAAACCCTGTTCGAGGCGGTGCTGCTGGTCTTTGTGGTCATGTATCTCTTCATGGGAACCTTCCGGGCCACCCTGATTCCGACCATCGCGGTGCCCGTGGTACTGCTCGGAACCTTCGGCGTGCTCGGACTGTTCGGCTTTTCCATCAACATGCTGACCATGTTCGCCATGGTGCTGGCCATAGGGCTGCTGGTGGACGACGCCATCGTGGTGGTGGAAAACGTCGAACGAATCATGACCGAGGAGGGGCTTTCGCCCCGGGAGGCGACCGCCAAATCCATGGAGCAGATCACCAGCGCTCTGATCGGCATCGGCCTGGTGCTGTCGGCGGTTTTCGGCCCCATGGCTTTCTTCCCCGGCTCAACCGGGGTCATCTACCGCCAGTTTTCCGTCACCGTCATCTCCTCCATGCTCCTGTCGGTTGTCGTCGCCCTGATCCTCACCCCGGTGTTGTGCGCGACGATCCTCAAACCCGTGCCCAAGGGACATCAGCCGGCGGACAATGCGGTGCGGTTCCTGCGCCCCTTTTTCCGCTGGTTCGACCGCTTTTTTTTCGGTGCCCGGGAGCTGTACGTCAGGCTGGTCGGCCGGGTGCTGGCCAGAAAACTGCGCTACCTGGCCGTGTTCGTACTGATCACGGCGGTAATGGGGTACCTGTACCAGCGCATGCCCACCTCTTATATCCCCGATGAGGACCAGGGAACCCTGCTGGTCCAGGCCATGCTGCCGTCGGGTTCGACCCTGGAGCAGACCGAGGCGGTCATGACCAAGGTGCGGGCGTATTTTCTCGAGGAGGAAAAAGAGGCGGTCGAGTCGGTCATTTCCGTCGCCGGCGCCAGTTTCGGCGGCCAGGGTCAGAACATGGCCTTCGGCTTTATAAAGCTCAAGGACTGGGACCTGCGCCAGCGGCCGGACCTCAAGGTCGACGCCATCGCCGGCCGGGCCATGGGGGCCCTTTCCCAGATCAAGGAAGCGATGGTCTTCGCCTTTCCGCCGCCGCCGGTGGTCGAATTGGGGATGGCCACCGGTTTTGATCTCCAGCTTCAGGACCGCGGCGGCCTGGGCCATGACCAGCTGATGGCGGCCCGCGATCAACTCATCGGCATGGCGGCCCAGGATCCCCGCCTGACCAGGGTCCGGCCCAACGGTATGAACGACGTGGCCGAATACTATGTCGATGTGGACTGGGACAAAGCCGGGGCCCTGGGGATTCCCATCAGTTCCATCCACAACATCATCTCCTCCGCCTTCGGCAGCGCCTATGTCAATGACTTTATCCAGGCCGGGCGGGTCAAGAAGGTGTACGCCCAGGTCGATGCCGAACACCGCATGCTGCCGCAGGATCTGGAAAAACTCTATCTGCGCAACAGCCAGGGAGCGATGGTCCCCTTTTCCTCGGTCGCCTCCGGCCGCTGGGCCACTGGGTCCCCCAAGCTGGAGCGCTACAACGCCTTTCCCTCCATCAATATCTGGGGCGAGCCGGCCCCGGGCCGCAGCACCGGAGAGGCCATGGCCGCCATGGAGGAACTCATCGCCAAACTGCCCCAGGGCATAGGCTATGACTGGACCGGGCTCTCCTACCAGGAAAGGATGGCCGGCTCCCAGGCGCCCATCCTCTACGCCTTCTCCATTTTTGTCATCTTTCTCTGCCTGGCGGCCCTGTACGAGAGCTGGCCTATTCCCATCGCCGTCCTGCTGACCATGCCCCTGGGGGCCATCGGCGGTGTCATCGCTTCCAGTATGCGGGGCATGTCCAACGACGTCTATTTCCAGATCGGCCTGCTGGTCACCCTGGGCCTGACCACCAAGAACGCGATCCTCATTGTCCAGTTCGCCAGGGCCAGGCTCGACCAGGGGGCGGGCCTGATCGAGGCGACCCTGGAGGCGTCCAAACTGCGTCTGCGGCCGATCATCATGACCTCCCTGGCCTTCGGCTTCGGCATCCTGCCCCTCTTTCTGGCCTCCGGAGCCGGCGCGGGAGCGCAAAGGGCCATCGGCACCGGCGTGCTCGGCGGCACGGTGACCTCCACTTTCCTGGTGACCCTGTTCGCGCCGCTCTTTTACGTTCTGATTTACAAGGCCCTGGGACGGCGCAGAAAGGACGTCACCATGAAACATGTTGAAGATGAGCGAGATTAACTTGGGGGATTCCGTACTATGAAGAGACGATTATGGCTGCTGCTGGCGGGCCTGGGCATCCTCATTGCCGGAGGCTGCACCCTGGCTCCGGAATACAGCCAGCCTCCGGCCCCTGTTCCCGCCGAGTGGCCGCAGGGTGATGCGTACCTGCCGCCCGCCGCCGAGGAAGAGGCAACAATGGTCCCGGAGCTGAGCTGGCAGGAATTTTTCGCCGATCCGCGCCTGCGGGCCGTCATCGGCATGGCCCTGGAAAACAACCGGGACCTGCGGCTTGCCGCCTTGAATGTGGAACAGGCCCGGGCGCTGTACGGCGTCCAGCGGGCCGAATTGTTACCCGCCGTCAATGTCTCCGCCGGAGGCGGCAAACAGCGCCGCTCCGCCGACCTCATCGGCTCCGGCGAGCAGCGAACAAGGGAGCAGTACAGCATCGACCTGGGCGTCGCTGCCTGGGAGATCGATTTCTTCGGGCACCTCCGCAGCCTGAAGGACCAGGCCCTGCAAGAATATCTGGCCACGGAAGAAGCCCGGCGCAGTGTCCGGATCGCCCTGATCGCCGAAGTTGCAGGCGCTTACCTGGCCCTGGCCGCGGACAGGGAGAACATGCAGCTTTCCGCGTCCACCCTTGAAGCCCAGCAGGAATCCTATGATCTGGTGCACAAACTTTTCAGCGCCGGGGTGGCGACCGAACTTGATCTGAGGCAGGCACAGATTCCGGTGGAGACGGCGCGGAGAAATCTGGCCCTGTACACCCAGCAGGTGGCCCAGGACGAAAACGCCCTGCAGCTGCTGGCCGGCCGTCCGGTGCCCCAGGAGCTGCTGCCGGAGAATCTGGCCGCCATTGTGCCGATCCAGGACATTTTTCCGGGCATGTCCTCCGATGTTCTCCTCCAGCGGCCTGACATCGTGGCCGCGGAACATCAGCTCAAGGGTGCCCACGCCTTTATCGGCGCGGCCCGGGCCGCCTTTTTTCCGCGCATCGCGCTGACCGCTGCCATAGGCACCGCCAGCGACGACCTCTCCGGCCTCTTCGGCTCCGGAACGGGAACCTGGAGCTTTACGCCGCAGATCGTCATGCCGATCTTCGACGCCCGTACCTGGGCCGCCTACCGCGTCAGCGAGACCGAGAGGGAGATTGCCCTGGCCAGATACGAGAGGTCGATCCAGACGGCGTTCCGGGAGGTGGCCGATGCCCTGGCCCAGCAGGGCACCATTGATGAACAGCTCTCGGCCCAGCAGGCCCTGACCGAGGCCGCCGCCGAGAGCTACCGCCTTTCCCGGACCCGTTATGAAAAAGGGGTGGACAGCTACCTGGCGGTACTGGACTCCCAGCGCTCCCTCTACACCGCCCAACAGGGGCTGATTATCACCCGTTTCTCCCGGCTGGCCAACCTGGTGACCCTGTACCGGGTATTGGGCGGAGGAATTCTGTGAGCTGGGGGAGGCCGTTGATTGCCGGCCTGTCTTTTTTCAGAGCAACCGGATGATTTGCGCGGCCAGTTCCTCCTGGTCCAGGAAAGAGCCGTCGATGGTGATCTCCGCATACTGCCGGTAGAGAGGCTGCCGTTCGGCAAAAAGATCGCCAAACGATTGATCCCTGGCCCTGGCGATCCCCCGGGTAGAGAAGTTGTGGATCCTTCTCTGCAGCTCCTCAAAACCGACTTCAAGGAATATTACCCTTGACATCTTTCGCAGACGGGCCATGGCCCTCTCGCTGTAAACCACGCTGCCCCCGGTGGCAATGACGTGGTTCTCGACGTCCAGAGCCAGAACTTCCTGTTCCTCTATGGCCCTGAGATGGAGATGACCCCCCTCCTCGATGATCTGCTGCAATGTTTTGTGCTGATGCACCTGGATGAGCACATCGGTGTCGACAAAACCCATTCCCAGCTTTTTGGCCAGGATCACCCCCACCGTGCTCTTGCCCGCCCCCGGCATGCCGATGAGCGTCAGGTTTGCTTTCACCGCTGACATCCCTTCATCCATGGCGGCTCCTTTTCGGTGAACGCTTCCGGCCGGCGGGGATGCATGACCACCGCTCCTTAAGCCGGGCGCTGCAGTTTGTGGAAGGTTGTGCCCAGAATTTCCGCCAGATCGGTAATCCGGCGGACGTCGCCGGGGGTGAAATCCGCCCCGTCGCACCGATTCATCAACTGAATCACGCCCATGAGCGACCGTTCAAACAGGATGGGAACCGCCAGCACCTGCCTGGTGCGGGAACCTGCCTTGGCGTCCCAGAAGGAGTCAAACTGAAGCTGGGCATCGATGCGCCCCAGTTCCTCCCGGTCATAGGCGTTGTTGACGGCCACGGCGCTTCTTGTGGCGGCGGCATGACCGACGATGCTGGTTTTGTCGATGGGAACCCTGATTTTATGCAGGACGGTGCCGGGGAGGACAATCCAGGAGACGAGCTGTTGCTTGACCGCGTCGACAAGGAAAACAGATGCCATTTCAACTTCATAGACATCCAGCAGGCCCTTCTGCAGGCTGCCCATGATCGCACTGGGGGAGGGGGCGGAGCGGATGGCCTCCGTCAGCTGCGCAAAGCGCTGTTCATAGCCTGCCTGCTCTGTCTTGTCAGCGAACCTTCCGGAATGCATTTCTTCCATGGCGCACCTTTCCGTTCCCTGTGATTTCCGCGAACAGCCGTTTCCTTCCCCAGGGCAGAAAGCGGCCGGGCGGATTCAGGCGAAAATATTATGAAGCCGGCTGCCGAACGGCTGCTGCGGGCCGTGCGTCATTGATCAAGATAGTCGGAAATAAGGCTGTCATAGATCGCATCCGACTCCTCCCTGATCGTTTCCTGCAGCCTCCTGTACTGGACCATCAGCTTCTCGGCAAAAGGGGTCAGTTTCGACCCTTTTCCCTCCCGTGTCACCAAGGGCTTTCCCAGCCGCTTCTCCGACGCCCTGATTCTGCCCCAGACCGCCCTGTAGCTCATTTTCAGTTCCAGGGCGGCGGCCTGCAGCGACTGCAGCCGATCCACGACTTCCAGGATGCGGTATCGCCCATCCCCGAACACCACCTTGCCGTCGTCGTCCTCGATCCAGATTTTTGAACGGATGACAAAGTGTTTCTTTGCAACCGGCATGGCAACTCCTGTATCTGATTTTCAAAGGTACGTAT
>JALHJD010000003.1:28417-33303 GCA_022837185.1 Desulfobacteraceae bacterium | reverse complement strand
GCCATTGCCATGGTGGGATTCGGGGTCCTGACCCCGGAAGCCGCTTTCCATGCCATTGACCTGTCAACCATACTCCTGCTCTACTCCCTGATGATTATTTCCGCCCAGTTGCGCCTGGGAGGGTTTTACACCTGGTCAGCGGCCGGAATCCTGGCTCTGATGACCCGCCCCAAACTCTTCCTGCTGGCCTGCATGGTCCTGAGCGCCTTCCTGTCCGCCTGGCTGGCAAACGATATTGTCTGTTTCGCCTTTACTCCGGTCCTGGCGGCATCACTGCTCCAGGCCCGCCTCAATCCGCTGCCTTTTCTCCTCGGTCTGGCCGTGGCAAGCAATATCGGCTCGGCGGCCACGATCATCGGCAATCCCCAGAACATGCTCATCGGCCAGGTGGGCCGGCTGGACTTCGGCGGCTTCCTCCTGTGGTCCGGCCCCCCCTCGATCATGGCGCTGCTGGCCGGCTATATCATCATCTGTTGGCGTTACCGCGCCACCATGTACGTCACGCCGTCAACGGGCCGGGTGGTGCCCGCCGGGAATTGGCCCCCCTTCAATCCCTGGCAGACCGGCAAGGGCATCGCGGCCGTGATCGCCCTCGTTGCCCTGTTCTTTACTCCCCTGCCCCGGGAAGTCTCCGCCATCAGCATCGCCGGCCTCCTGCTGTGCAGCCGCAAGCAGAAAACCCGGGACATTCTGGGCCTGGTGGACTGGCATCTCATCACGCTGTTCTGCGCCCTTTTCATCCTCATCAACGGCCTGCTGCAGCACCAGGGGTTCCCTGACCTGGCGGCGCAATTGACCGGCATGGGATTTGACCTGCACAACCTCACGATCCTGACCTGGACCGCGACGATCCTGAGCAATTTCTTCAGCAATGTCCCGGCCGTCATGCTCCTGCTCCCCTTCCTCTCCCCCGACAACCCGGCCGAGTGGTATACCCTGGCCCTGGCCAGCACCTTTGCCGGCAACCTCTTTCTGCTGGGCAGCATCGCCAACCTGATCGTCGTCGAACAGGCATCGGCCGCGGGCATACGGGTTGCCTTCAGGGATCACGCGGCCATCGGCATCCCGGTCACTCTGGCTTCGCTGCTGATCCTGACCCTGTGGATTCGGCTCTGACCTGGTCCTTATTTGAAGCCGATGCTGATCGGACAGTGGTCTGAACCGGTTATATCGCCGTGGATGGCTGCATTGACCACTCTTCCCTCGCTGGCCGGATCGACCAGGAAGTAGTCGATGCGCCAGCCGATGTTTCTGCTCCGGGCGTTGAAACGGTAGGTCCACCAGGTGTACTGGCCCGGCTCCTGGTTGAACTTGCGAAAGGTATCGACATAGCCGGCGGCGACGACCTCATCCATCCATGCCCGCTCCCGGGCCGAATATCCAGGATTCTGCTCGTTGGCCTTCGGATTAGCCAGATCGATGGGCTTATGGGCCACGTTGAAGTCGCCGCAGGCAACCACCGATTTCCTGCCGGCCAGCCTGCCGAGGAACGCGTGCACGGCCCGGTTGAACGCTATTTTGAAATCAAGCCGCTTGAGCCCGGGCTGGGCGTTGGGGAAATAGAGATTGACCAGGTAAAAATCGTCAAACTCGAGGGTAAGGGCCCTGCCTTCCTGATCAAAGTCGTGATTGTCCAGGCCGTAGATGACCTGGACCGGCTCCAGCCGGGTAAAAACCGCCGTGCCGGAATATCCTTTTCTGCCCGCCGGATACCAGTAGGATGCGTAGCCGTCCATTTTGACCACATCGTCCGGGAGCTGATCGGGGGAGACCTTGATTTCCTGGAGGGCGACGACGTCGGCGTCCAGTTCGCGGAAAACATCCACAAATCCCTTCTGCAGGGCAGCCCGCAGACCGTTGACATTCCAGGAAACAAGCTTTTTGACGTTTTTTCGTGTCATGGTTTGCCGCACCCGCCTGGCTTGAGTTTTCGGAGGCCGCCGGGGGGTGACCCCTATCCGGGGACAGATATCGAAGAGAACACACCGGTCGCAGTGGGGCCGCACCGGCTTGCAGACCGCCTGGCCGAAAGCGACCAGGAGGGAATTGATCCGGATCCAGTATTTCCGCGGCAGTTTTTGCCGCAGGACCGTTTCCGTTTCCAGCGGGGTTTTCGTTTTGACGTAGCCCCAGATGTTCATGATCCGGTGGACATGGGTATCGACGCAGACCGCGGGTTTGTTGAAGGCGACGGCCACGACCAGGTTGGCGGTTTTTCTTCCCACGCCGGGCAGCCGGACCAGCGACTCCACGTCATCGGGGATGCGGCCCTGGAAGTATTCCCTGAGGGCCGCGGGCAGCCTGGCCAGATGTTTCGCCTTGCTGCGGTAAAATCCCACCGGATAAATTACTTTCTCCAGTTCGTCAACCCTGAGGGCCTCGAGGTCCTCCGGGGCGGCGACCCTTTTGAACAGCCGGCGGCAGGCCGCTGCGGTCACTTCATCCCTGGTGCGGGCCGAAAGAATGGTTGCTACCAGGATCCGGAACGGGTCCCTGGTCTGGGCGGCAACCAGGTCGACGACCGGTGCCTGGAGCCCCTTGACTTCCTCCTCCAGCAGGGCGACCGCCCGGTCAATGGGAAACTCGGCCATGGCGCCGCTGCTCAGGCAGGGTCCGGGAGCAGGCACATGGCATCCGCCACTGTCGGGCAGCCCATGAGAATCATGCACAGCCGGTCGAAACCGAGGGCCGCACCGGCCGTCTCCGGCAGGCAGCCGAGATCGGCCAGGAACGCTTCGGGCATCTCCCTGTAACTGCTTCCTGTCGCCGCCGACTTGTCGAGTTCCAGGGCGAAACGGCGGCGCTGTTCATCCGGATCCGTCAGTTCGGAAAATCCGTTGACCAGCTCAATGCCGGCGATATAGAGCTCAAAGCGTTCGGCCACCGTGGGATCTCCCTCCTTTTTTCGGGCCAGGGAGGCAAGCTCCGCGGGATAGTCATACAGAAAAACAGGCCTGCGCCAGCCGAGCCGGGGCTCAACGCGGGTGACCAGCAGCTCGTCGAACATGTCCCGCCGCAGGGCCTCCCGGGCCGGCATGCCCGCATACTTCAGGAACGCCTCCTCTACGGTCAGCCGCTCCCAGGGAGACTCCAGGGAAACTGCTCGCCCCTGCCGCCGCAGGACATCGGGACCGGCGACTCCGTCAAGGGCGGGGACCGCGCGGACCAGCCAACGGATGAATTCCTCGCATTCCTCCATCAGTTCCCCGTACGACCAGCCCGTCCGGTACCACTCCAGAAGGGAAAACTCGGTCTGATGGTGCCGGCCCTCCTCTTCTTTGCGGAAACAATGGCAGATCTGGAACAGCTTCGTATTTCCCCGGGCCAGAAGCCGTTTCATGCACGGTTCCGGCGAAGTATGCAGGTACCATCCCTCGGCGCTGAATGGCTTGATATGCGCCTCGGGCAGCAGAACCGGCAGGCGGATCGGCGTGTCGGCCTCCAGATACCCCCGGTCACGGAAGAAGGAACGGACGGCGGCCAGCAGGGCGGAACGCTGGGCAAGGCGCCTGGGAGAAATCACCGATCAGTCTTTCACCCTGGTAATATACTCGCCGGTGCGGGTATCGATCTGGATGCGGTCCCCCACTTCCACAAAGGGCGGCACCCAGACGACATAGCCGGTCTGGACGGTGACCGGCTTGGTGTCCGTTCCGGACGTGTCGCCCTTAACCCACGGATCAGCCTTGATGACCTCGAGGTTGACAAAGGTGGGCAGGCTGATATCGATGGGCTTGCTCCCGAAAAAGAGAACCTGCACCTCCATGTTGTCCACCAGGTAGTTCAGGTTGTCCCCGAGCTGCTCTTTGGTCAGAAATATCTGCTCATAGGAGGAGGTGTCCATGAAATGGTATTCATCATCCTGGGAGTAGAGGAACTGCATGGTCCGCTCCTCCAAATCCGGCTTCTCGAACTTGTCGTTGGACCGATAGGTGTTGGTGAACTGGTTGCCGGTGATCATGTTTCGCATCTTGGTCCGGTACAGGGCCTGACCCTTGCCGGGCTTGGAAAACTCAAAATCGATGACGATGTACGGTTCCCCGTCAATCTGTATCTTCAGGCCTTTTCGTAAATCGGATGCGCTGTACATACTCCTTCCTTCACAGAGATTAATCGGCGGTTGATGAAAGCGGAAAACATGTTACGGGATGACTGTTGTTTTTGCAACTTCTTCCTTATCTTTCTTGTCATTAGCTGGGATCTTGTATAAACTGGGAGCTTATGCTCAATCCCGATAATCTTGCAGCCGGCAGCGTATGACCATCAAGGCAGGAATCCTCTCCGACACCCACCTCAGCCGCCCGGACGAGCGGTTCACCGAGCTGGCCGCAAAGTGCTTCGCCGACTGCGACGTCATCATCCATGCCGGCGACCTGACCGGTACCGCGGTGCTCGAGGTATTCGCCGGCCGCCCCGTCTACGCGGTGCACGGCAATATGTGCGACGCCGGCAGCCACTGCTTGCTGCCCCGGGAAATGACCTTCCGGCTCGGTGATTTCACCATAGGCCTGACCCACGGCGCCCATCTCGGCCGGGACATTGAATCGTCCCTGTGGGGCCTGTTCCCCGATGCCGACTGCATGGTGTACGGCCATACGCATCATCCCGTGATCCACCGGTTGGGCGGAGTCCTGATCATCAATCCCGGCTCTTTTCGCGGCACCGGACCCTACGGAGCGCCCGGGACCTATGCCATCCTGGCGGCGGGCAGGAAGCTTTCCGTTGCCCTCCATGAAACAGGGGGATGATGGTGAAGGTCCTTTGGAACCCCTGGCGTATGGAGCATGTGACAGGAGCCGCCCCCGATCCCGGTGGCTGCCTGTTTGATCCCCCTGGCCGCGGGTCCTGGGACCGGAAGCAGCTCCTTCTGTACCGGGACCGGCTCG
>JALHJD010000003.1:0-28359 GCA_022837185.1 Desulfobacteraceae bacterium | reverse complement strand
CATGTGGGTGAACTTTCCGCCCTGGGGCCCCAGGAAAACCTCGCCCTCATGACCATGCTTCAGCACTGCAGCCGGATACTCTCCGACCGCCTCCGCCCGGACGGATTCAACATCGGCATCAACCTGGGCAGGGCGGCCGGCGCGGGCATCGACGACCACCTGCATATCCATGTCGTCCCCAGATGGGAGGGCGACCATAATTTCATGACCGTGACCGCGGAAATCCGGACCATCCCGCAGCATATCGAGGCGACCTACGCCATGCTGCTTCCGGACTTTCAGCTCCTTGCCCCGCCGGAGGAAAAGAATGAATAGCCCGCCGGTCAAAATAACTCCCATGCTCAAACAGTACCTGGACATCAAGGATCAATACCGGGACGCCATTCTCTTTTACCGCATGGGCGATTTCTACGAGATGTTCTTCGATGATGCGGTCACCGCCTCCAAAGTCCTCGGGATTACCCTGACCTCCCGCAGCAGCAAGGACGACGAGAACAGGGTTCCCATGTGCGGTGTCCCCTATCACGCCGTTTCGGGCTACCTGGCCAAAATGGTCAAGGCCGGCCACCGGGTGGCCATCTGCGAGCAGATCGAGGACCCCGCCCAGGCCAAGAGCATCGTCAAGCGCGAGGTCATCCGCGTCGTCACCCCCGGGGTGACGACCGAGGAGCAGCTCCTTGATGAAAAAAGCAACCGCTATGTCTGCGCCATCGCCCTCCTGTCCGCCCAGAGAGGCAGAGCCATCGCCGGCTTGAGCTTTCTGGACGTCTCAACCGGGGAATTCCTGGTCACCGAACTGGAAACGGCGCAGGGCAAGGCTGATCAGCTGGTCGAAGAGATAAGCCTCATGCAGCCGGCGGAGATCATCCTTGCCGAACAGGACAGGGAGCTGCTGGACCCGGTCCTCAATACCCTGCAGATCGTGTTCCCCGGCCTGTGCCTCACACCCCGCCAGGACGTCACCTTTGCCCCCGACGCCGCCGCCGCGACCCTGACCGATCATTTCCGCACCGCCAACCTCGCCGGTTTCGGCTGTGAACACATGACAGCGGGGCTGGGTGCGGCCGGGGCGCTGCTGGCCTATATCCAGGAGACCCAGAAAACCGACCTGTCCTTCATCCGGCGCCTGAGGCCTTTGAACCGCGGCGACTGCATGATCATTGACGAATCCTCGCGCCGCAACCTCGAACTCACGGCCACCATCCTCGGCTCCGGCCGGGAGGGCTCCCTCCTGGCTGTGCTGGACCTGACCTGCACCCCCATGGGCGCCCGCCTGCTGCACACCAGGCTCCTGTTTCCCCTGCAGGATCCCGGGCAAATCCGGCGCCGGCTCGATGCGGTCGAGCAGCTTTTCAAGGACGGCAACAGACGGCTGGCCCTCAGGAAGGCGCTGCAGAACATGTACGACCTGGAGCGGCTTTGCAGCCGGCTGGTCCTTGGCCACGGCAATGCCCGGGACATGGGCAGCCTGAAGGTCTCCCTGGCCCAGCTGCCTGAAATCAAGAGCCTCCTCCTGGACGTCCAAGCCGGTCTGGCCCGCGACATCGGCGAGGAAATGGACGAGCTGGACGATCTCCATGACCTCATTGACCGGGCCGTCCGCGAGGACGCCCCGGTCACCCTCCGGGAAGGCGGCCTGATCCGGGAAGGATATCACGCCGAGCTGGACGGGCTGATTCACCTGCTGCGCGACGGCAAACAGCTGATCCTCAACCTGGAGCAGAAGGAGCGGGAGCGCAGCGGCATTGCCAAACTCAAGGTGGGCTACAACAAGGTGTTCGGCTACTATTTTGAAGTGAGCCGCACCAGGGCCGACGATATTCCCGACTACTTCATCCGCAAGCAGACCCTGGTCAACGCCGAACGGTTTATCACCCCCGAATTGAAAGAGCTGGAAAACAACATCGCCTCAGCCCAGGAGAAACGCCTGGATCTGGAGTACACCCTGTTCTGCGACATCCGCAGCCACATTGCCGGCCAGAGCGACCGGATTCTCAAAACCGCCGGCCTGATTGCCCGCCTCGATTTTCTCGCCGGCCTGGCCGAAGCGGCAAACCGCTATCACTACACCAAGCCGGTGATCAACGACGACGACCGGATCACCATCACCGCCGGCCGCCATCCGGTCATCGAACGGGCCATGGATCCGGGCCGGTTTGTTCCCAACGATATCCAGCTCGACCACCAGGAGAATGAACTGCTCATCATCACCGGCCCCAACATGGCCGGGAAATCGACGGTCCTCCGCCAGACCGCCCTCATCGTCCTCATGGCCCACGTCGGCAGCTTCGTCCCCGCGGAACATGCCGACATCTGCATCGTCGACCGCATCTTCACCCGGGTCGGCGCCATGGACGACCTGCGCCGGGGCCAGTCGACCTTCATGGTGGAGATGAACGAAACCGCCAACATTCTGCACAACGCCACCGACAGAAGCCTGGTCATCCTTGACGAGATCGGCCGGGGCACCTCCACCTACGACGGCCTGGCCATCGCCTGGGCCGTGACCGAGGAATTGTCGGAAAAAAACGGCCGGGGGGTCAAGACCCTGTTCGCCACCCACTACCATGAACTGACCGACCTGGCCGCGACCAACCCGCGGATCCAGAACTATTCCATTGCCGTGCGCGAATGGAACGATTCCATCATTTTTCTCCATCACCTGGTCAGGGGGGCGACAAACAGGAGCTACGGCATCCAGGTCGCCTCATTGGCCGGGGTGCCGGATCACGTGGTAAGCAGAGCCCATGAAATCCTCCGGAATATTGAACAGGGAGAATTCAACCGCAACGGGGAGCCGGCCATCGCCGTCTCCCGAACGAAAAAAAGAGACCGGCACCATCCCAGCCAGCTTTCCCTGTTCACGCCTCAGGATGATCCCCTGCGAAAATTGCTCAGGGACCTGAATCCCGACAAGCTGACCCCCCTCGAAGCCTTGCAGCAACTCTACGAAGTCCGGACCCTGCTCGACAAGGAATAGTGGTGCCGTCCTTCCCGCCGGGCCGCCATGATAATTTTATCGTGACGATTTTACTGGAATTTATTTATTTTTTTCCGGATAATACAGGGGAAACAACGACGTACCACTTCCTCCACAGGGACGACCATCGACCGTTGCGCTCCACCTATGGAACGAGACCGCATACTGCCCGTACACCTGAACTGCCCGATAGTGCTGCTCACGGCCCTCTTTGTCCTGATGACCTGCGGACCCGGTGCCGCCGTTGCTCCCGGCAACGGCGGATCAAGCCCGATCGCGGTCCGATACCAGGAGGCCAAGGATTATTACCTGCTTCTCCTGCGTGATGAACAGGTCCGCGGGGATCGACGGAACTGGCTGCGGTGCGTCGGGGATTTCCGCCGGATATACGCTGATGAGCCCAGGGGAGAGTTCGCGCCCGGCGCCCTCTTTACCCTGGCCAAACTGTATTACCGGATGTACATGCAGTTCGCCGACCAGGCCGACCTGGACGAATCCATAGCCAACTACGACCATGTCTGGACAACCTTTCCGGACAATTCCCTGGCCGATGACGCCCTCTTCTGGAGCGCGGAAATCCACCTCAAAGACAGGAAAGACCCGGACCGGGCAGCCGAGCTCTACGCCCTGCAGGTAAAACGCTTCCCCGACGGCGACAAGTACAGCCAGGCACTCAGCCGGTTGCGGGAAATCGACGCCGAATTTGCCACCGGGCTTCCCGCCCTGCTGACCGGACCGGACCACCGGGAAGACCTCGTAGCGGTCCTGCCGGTCAAGTACTGGTCCTCCGACGATTATTCCAGAATCGTTATCAGCTCCTCGTCGGCCGTCAGCTACACCTCCACCCTGGCGGCCATGCAGGAGGGACGGCCCAGGAAGCTGCACATCGACTTTTCCCAGAGCGCCATCGAGGCCAGATATGCCGTGCCGGTGGGGATACAGGAAGGTCTGCTGCAAAAAATTCACTCCGTCCAGCTCGACCCGACCACGGTGCGCGTCAACCTTGAAGTGGAAGCCATCTCTTCCTACAAGATTTTCAGCCTCAACGATCCCTTCCGAGTCATCGTCGATATTCATGGCCCGCAGAAAATCATAACCGCTTCAAAGACCCTGCCCGAGTTGCACCAGGAACGGATCGCGGCCCTGCAAAGCGGCCCTCTCCCGGCCCTCGAGCCGGTCCGGAAAAAATCCTCCCCCGCCGGGCGCCGGGAGAGGGACGCCTCCATTCCCGAAGAGCAGCTCATTGTGCTGCAGGGCAATCACAAACGAATCGCCGGGCTTTCAATCTCCCCCGGGGAGGACGGATCGCTTGCCGCTTTGTCTCTGGCCCAGCAGCTTGGCCTGGGAGTACGACGGATTGTTATCGATCCCGGTCACGGCGGCAAGGATCCGGGCGCCATGGCCCACGGTCTGAAGGAAAAGGATATTGTCCTGCAGGTGGCGAAGAAAACCGCCCAACGGCTCAGGAGCACGTATGCCTACGATGTCATTCTGACCAGGGAGGATGACCGGACCCTGCCCCTGGAGGAGCGGACCGCCATTGCCAATACCGCCAAGGCGGACCTTTTCATCTCCATCCATGTCAATGCCCATCCACGGCCAACCACCCGCGGCATCGAAACCTTTTTCCTGAACCTGGCGACCAACAGCGAGGCAATGCGCGTCGCCGCCCGGGAAAATGCCACCTCAGCCCACAACATCAGCGACCTCCAGGATATCCTTACGGACCTGATGCAGAATTCGAAAATTCAGGAATCGTCCATTCTGGCCGAATACGTGCAAAACAGTCTGGTATCGGGTCTGCTGGCGAACAATTTCCAGACCAGGGATCTCGGCGTCAAACAGGCCCCTTTCTACGTGCTCATCGGCGCGGAAATGCCTTCGATCCTGGCGGAGATATCCTTCATCAGCAATCCCGGGGATGCCGGGCAATTACGGCAGGAAAAATACCTTGATGCAATCGCCGGCCGGATTGCGGCCGGGGTGGCGGGCTACGTCGAACATCAAGCCACAGCCGCCCTGCAGCTCTGACCCGGCAGGGAGATCGGCTCCGCGGGGGGCTTGCAGCGGCCCGCCGCTGTTCCTTGGCTTAGATGTGTTTCTGGGGGAACTTCCTGTTTTCCTTGAGGTCCATGCCTTCCAGGTACCGCTGGATGGATTCCGCCGCCACTTTGCCCTGGTAAACCGCCTTGGCCGCCGTCTGCGGCCCGAGGACATTGTCGCCTCCGGCGAAAACCCATGGCACACTGGTCTGCAGGGTAGTGGGATCCACGGCGTAGGTCCCCCAGGGAGCGGTTTGGAATTTGAATCCCCGGTCCGCGGTATGGTCAACGTTCTGGCTGATGGCCGGAATCAGGCAATCGGCCTCAATGAAAAAATTCGAGCCTTCCAGGGGCACAGGCCGCCGCCGGCCCGACTCATCCGGTTCGCCCAACTCCATGCGCATACATTCGACGCCGGTCAATTTGCCGTTTTCCGCGTGAATCCTGATCGGGGCGGCCAGCATTTCTATGCGGACCCCCTCTTCCTCCAGATGGCGGATCTCCGCCCTGGAGGCCGGCATCTCATTTTTGGTCCGCCGATAGAGAATAAATACATTGCTTGAGCCCCTGCGCAGCGCGCACCTGGCCACATCAATGGCCACATTGCCGCCGCCGACGACAACGACGGTTTGGCCGATGTCCAGGTCCTCACCGGTCAGGACCCGGCGCAGATAATCGACCCCATGAATGACCCCGGCGGTATCCTTCTCGCCTTCGAGACCGAGCTTTCTGCTGGCATGGGCCCCGACGCCCAGAAATGCAGCCTCGAACCCTTCCTCCTGCAGATCCCGGAGGGTCTTGTCACGGCCTATGGTCACGCCGGTGACGACATCAACACCGCAGTTCTTGAGGGAATACAGCTCCGCCCCGATGATGTCGCGCGGCAGCCGATAATTGGGAATGCCGACGGAAAGCATGCCGCCGAACACCGGCAGGCTCTCAAATATGGTGCACCGATAGCCCTCATGGGCCAGATAGTGGGCGACAGTGATGCCGGCCGGGCCCGAACCGACAATGGCCACTTTCTTTCCCCGGTCAACTTTGCACGGCAGCAAGAGGTTCTTTTTATTGAGCACCATCCAGTCGGCGAGAAAGCGCTCAAGCATGCCGATGGCGACCGGCTCTCCTTTTTTGCCCCGCAGACAGGCACCTTCGCACTGAAACTCATGCGGACAGATCCTGGAACAGACAGCGGGCATGGTGCTGGTTTCCCGGATCTTCCAGTACCCTTCCTCAAACTGTCTGTTCCGCAGCAGGTTGATAAATTCGGGAATGTTATTGTTAATCGGACAACCGTCTATACAGGCGGGTTTTTTGCACTGCAGACACCGGTTTGCTTCGAGAATGGCTGCCTGTTCGTCAAAACCGAGGGTGACTTCCCTGAAATTCGTAATTCGTTCACGCGGGTCGAGCTCCCTCGGCTTCTGCCGGGGAATCGCCAGGCGCTCTTTGGGTTTCATCGCTGCTCCTTGATCGCATCATGAGTACAAGAAATCTTTGTTATGTATCAGAATAGAACAAGTTTGCCAAGCCCAACACTACATTTTTTCCAATCAGCAAGAGAAAATGACGACCAAACTGTCCGGGAGATCAGACGCCATCGTCGATACGGCATGCCCGGCAGCTGTTCGCCGGCGACCTACCGGTGCTGTCAACTGCCCGGCTGATCAAGGGAGGCAAGGCGCCTTGCGGGCGCGCAAGCAAAAAAGCCGCCCCGAAGGGCGGCTTGCATGAAAATATAAAGAAATGAGAAAATGGCTTTTACTGTCGGCGAGCCTGTTCGGCTGTTTTCAGCCTGGCCAGGGCCCTCTGCAATGCGGCCTCGGCCCGGACCCTGTTGATCTGCTCGGTTTTCTGCATTGCCTGGGCAATTC
The DNA here is from genome assembly GCA_022837185.1 of Desulfobacteraceae bacterium. GTDB lineage: Bacteria > Desulfobacterota > Desulfobulbia > Desulfobulbales > Desulfobulbaceae > UBA10518. The sequence continues at coordinate 21,463 of JALHJD010000003.1, read as the reverse complement.
GTTTCTCCGCCCTTTCCTTGGCCCGCATGGCCCGGTCGACATCAATGTCCTGACCGTACTCGGCGCTTTCCACCAGAAAGGTGATCTTGTTATTGGAAACTTCCGCAAACCCGCCGCTGACCATCAGGTACCTGGTCTGCTTGTCCTTCTTGAATGTCAGGGTACCGGTTTTAATGGTACTGAGAAACATTGCGTGATTGGCAAGGACGCCGAATTCTCCAGCATAGCCAGGCGCGGTGACAATATCGACATCATCACTGACAACCGGTCCGGTGGGCGTGACGACTTCAAGATGAATCTGTGCCATACTTTTTCCTCAGCTGAGACTCAAACCATGTTTTGTTACGCTTTCGCCTTGCCGGCCTCAGACTTGGCAACGGCTTCCTCTATATTGCCGACCATGTAGAAAGCGCTTTCAGGCAGTTCATCATGCTTACCTTCCAGAATCTCCTTGAATCCGCGGACGGTATCTTCAACCTTGCAGTACTTGCCGGGATGACCGGTAAACACCTCGGCGACATGGAACGGCTGAGAGAGGAAGCGCTGGATCTTCCGAGCCCGGGTAACCGTCACCTGGTCCTCCTCGGACAGTTCGTCCATGCCAAGGATGGCGATAATGTCCTGCAGTTCTTTATACTTCTGCAAGGTCACCTGCACACCGCGGGCGGTCAGGTAATGTTCCTCGCCGACAACCATGGGATCGAGGATGCGGGAGGTTGAGTCAAGGGGGTCGACCGCCGGATAAATGCCGAGCTCGGCGATTTGCCGGGAGAGAACGACCGTTCCGTCAAGATGGGCGAAGGTCGTGGCGGGGGCCGGGTCGGTCAGGTCGTCGGCGGGCACGTATACACACTGAACCGCAGTGATCGATCCCTTGGTGGTCGAAGTAATGCGCTCCTGGAGCGCACCCAGGTCGGTAGCCAGGGTCGGCTGGTAGCCGACCGCCGAAGGGATGCGGCCCAACAGGGCGGAGACTTCGGAGCCGGCCTGGGTGAAACGGAAAATATTGTCAACGAAGAAGAGCACGTCCTGACCTTCCTCATCGCGGAAGTATTCGGCCGCGGTCAGTCCGGTGAGACCGACGCGGGCGCGGGCCCCCGGGGGTTCGGTCATCTGGCCGTAGACCAGAGCCGCCTTGGGCAGGACGCCGGATTCCTTCATCTCCATGTAGAGGTCATTGCCTTCACGGGTCCGCTCGCCGACACCGCAGAACACGGAGATACCGCCGTGCTGCATGGCGATGTTGTTGACCATCTCCATCATGATGACCGTCTTGCCGCAGCCGGCACCGCCGAACAGGCCCATTTTGCCGCCTCGCGGGAAGGGAACCAGCAAGTCGATGACCTTGATGCCGGTTTCGAGAACGTTGACTTCGGTGTCCTGTTCGGTGAAGGCCGGGGCGGGACGATGAATGGGCATCTTCTTGTCTGAATTGATGGGCCCGAGGCCGTCGACCGGGCGCCCGACTACGTTCATGATCCGCCCCAGCGCCGGTGCGCCGACCGGGATCTCAATGGGCAGACCTGAATCACGAACCTCCATGCCGCGGACCAGTCCGTCGGTCATGTCCATGGCGATACAGCGAACGACGTTGTCTCCCAGATGCTGGGCCACCTCGATAACAAGGTTGTCGGGAGTATCATTGATGGCCGGGTTCGACACGAACAGCGCGTTCATGATAGCCGGCAGATCTCCCGGCGCAAACTCCACGTCGACAACCGGTCCGATGACCTGCATAACTTTTCCTACTTTCATATCACCCATTTGAAATGGCCTCCTCTTGCAATAAGTATATCTACCCGTCGCAGTATCTGATTTATCCCTTCAGTGCTTCAGCGCCGCCGACGATATCCATCAACTCGCTGGTGATCGCTGACTGCCGCGCTTTATTGTACAGTTGCGTCAAATCATGAATTATATCCTTGCAGGCCTTGGTCGCGTTGTCCATGGCGGTCATCCGCGCGGCATGCTCGCTGGCTCCGACCTCGAGCATGGCATGATAGACCTGAACATTGAGATACAGCGGCAGCAGGACCTCCATTATCTCGCCCGGTTCGGGCTCATAGGTATAAGCGCCTCCGACTTTTGCCGCTTCCCTGGCGGCTTCCTCGGTCTGGGCGACCGGCTTGATCGGCAGCAGATCCTCTGTTTCAGGCCTTTGAATAGCCACAGAATGGAATTTGCCGTAGATGATCTTGACCTCGTCGCTCCCTCGGACCATGAAATTCTCGGCGACATCCATGGCTATTTCCCGGGCGTTGAACATCTGGAACGTCCCCATGATATCCGAATACGAGGAACGGACCTTGCCGGTCTTGCGGAAATAGCGGTGCGCCTTTTTGCCGATGCAGACGAAACTTACCTTTTTCCCTTCAGCCTCATACTTTTTCATCAGTCTTTCGGCTGTGGCGATGATGTTGGAATTAAAACTGCCGCACAGGCCGCGGTCCGATGTCACAACCACTATTTCAGCTGTCTGGACGGGCCGAGTTTCCATCAGGGGGAGATTGCCGCCCTCCATGCTGCCGGAGAGGTTGCTCATCGCCGCCGCGAATTTCTGGCTGTACGGCCTGAACCGTTCCATTTTGTCCTGGGCGCCGCGCAGCTTGGCAGAAGCCACCATGTTCATCGCCTTGGTGATCTGCGCGGTCTTCTTGACACCCTGAATTTTATTTTTAACGTCCTTTAATGCGGGCATGGGTACTCTCCTTCTGTTTAGTTGAGTCCCTTTGTCGCCTTGAAGGTTTCCCCAAAGGTAGTCATGGTCTTTTTCATCTTCTCTTCCAGGGAGGAGGAAATTTCCTTCTTTTCCTTGAGCTCGGAGAAGATGGACGGTTCATTGGATTCGACATAGGTGAAGAGCTCCTTCTCGTAATCCGCCAGGGTGTCGACCGGGAGTTCATCCAGAAAACCCTTGGCGCCGGCGAAAAGGATGGTCACCTGCTTTTCCATCGACAGCGGATTATACTGCGGCTGCTTGAGAATTTCCACCAAGCGTTCGCCGCGGGTGAGCTGAGCCTGGGTGGCTGCGTCGAGGTCGGAGCCGAATCCGGCAAATGCCGCGAGTTCACGATACTGCGCCAGATCGAGGCGCAGGGTGCCGGCCACCTGTTTCATGGCCTTGACCTGGGCCGCGCCGCCGACCCGGGAAACCGAGAGACCAACGTTGATCGCCGGGCGGACGCCGGCAAAAAAGAGAGCCGGCTCCAGGTAGACCTGGCCGTCGGTGATGGAAATAACGTTGGTCGGAATGTAGGCGGAAACGTCACCGGCCTGCGTTTCGATGATGGGCAGGGCGGTCAGGGAGCCGGCGCCAAGCTCGTCATTGAGTTTGGATGCCCGCTCGAGAAGTCGTGAATGGTTGAAAAAGATATCGCCGGGATAGGCCTCACGTCCTGGAGGCCGGCGCAGCAACAGGGAAAGCTCGCGATAAGAAACGGCCTGCTTGGAAAGGTCGTCGTAAATGATCAGGGCATGCTGGCCGTTGTCCCTGAAATACTCACCCATAGCGCAGCCGGCATAGGCGGAGACATACTGCATGGGCGCCGGGTCGGAAGCGCAGGCGGCGACAACGGTGGTGTAATCCATGGCGCCGTGCTTGCGCAGGACCTCGACGACCAGGGCCACGGTTGATTTTTTCTGGCCGATGGCAACATAGATGCAGTGCACGTCGGTATCTTTCTGGGCTATGATGGCATCGATGCAGACGGCCGTCTTGCCGATCTGCCGGTCGCCGATGATCAGCTCCCGCTGGCCGCGGCCGACCGGAGTCATGGCATCGATGGCCTTCAGGCCGGTATAGCACGGCTCATGAACACTCTTCCTGGCGATAACACCCGGGGCCAGCACCTCGATCTTGCGGGTCTCCTTGGCGTTGATCGGCCCCTTGCCGTCGATGGGCAGGCCGATGCCGTCCACGACCCGGCCGTCCATTTCCGGTCCCACGGGAACTTCGGCAATCCTGCCGGTGCGCTTGACTATATCCCCTTCCTTGATGTTACGAACATCGCCCAGAACCGCGCAGCCGACGTTGTCCTCTTCAAGGTTCAAGGCCAGGCCGAAAATGCCGCCCGGGAACTCGAGAAGTTCCATGGCCTGGCAGTTTTCAACACCGTAGACACGAGCGATACCGTCACCGACCGAGAGCACCGTTCCCGTCTCTTTCAGGTCGACATCTCTCTGGTAGCCCGCAATTTGATCCTTAATGATCTGACTGATTTCTGAGGCTTTGATCTGCATTTGACTACTCTCTCCCCTTGATAGAATCTTTTAAGCCGTTAAGTTGCGTTCGTATGCTTCCATCGACAACCAGGTCTCCGACCTTGGCGATGATGCCGCCGATTATGGAAGGATCAACCTGTGATTCAAGGATTACCTTGGTTCCAGTAATTTTTTCCAGCGTCGCCTGAATTTTTTCCTGCAGGGCGCTGTCCAGTTCAATGGCGGAGATCAGCGTCCCATGGCTGATGTTCTGCTCATGATCGACCATGACCTGCATCTCCAGGGCGATATCCGGCAGGATGTCCGCCCGCTGCCTTTCCACCAGGAGATTGAGAAAAGCAGTGAGAATTGCGTCCCCCTTGACCAGGGAGGCGATCTTGGCCATGATCTTCTTGCGGGCTTCCAGAGGGTACAGGGGATTGGTGAGCGAATCGCCAACCTCCGGGCTCACGTGCATCAGGTCGGCGATGGCCGTGAGCGCCTCATTGTATGCCTCATAGTTGTCCTGCTGCTTGCCAAGAGAGAAAAGGGCCTTGGCATACCTTCTGGCTAAAATTGTCTGTCTCACTGTACTGCACCTATCCTGTCAAGATACTGTTCGGTTATCTTCACCTGATCTTCCGGTGTCAGGTTCTTGATGATCAACTCTTCCGCCATGGCCGCCGCCTGATCGGCAATATCGTCTCGCAGCGCACGTTTGGCCTCGACGATTTCGGCCTGGATTGCCGCTTCCGCCTGGCGCTTGATGTCCTCGGCGGCCTTCTCGGCATCCTGGAGGATTTTTGCCTTTTCGTTCTCCGCCTGGGCAATGGCGCGCTGAACCACGACTTCCATTTCTTTTTCCATGCCGGCGAGCCGGGACTCAAATTCCTTATAGGAACGCTCGGCGGCATCCCGTTTGGCCTGCAGGGTTTTCAGTTCGTCAACGACCTGCTGCTGCCGACCGGCAATGGCGTTGCCGATGGGCTTGGCCAGAAATTTGATGAGGATGACGAGCAGGGCGATGAAATTGACCGTCCTCCAGAAGAGATCCTTCAGCTTGGCCGGAGTAATGCTTTTCGCTTGATGGGCCGAGCCGTGGCCCTCGGCCGCGGCTTCAACGCCGTGCCCGGCATCAACGGCTGCGGTTTCCGCGGCAAACGAAACGCCGCCATCATGGGAGACGGCCGCCACAAAAGGCATGCCGCCCAGCACAAAGACCAACAACAGCGGAAAAACGAATTTTGTCAATTTCAGCCTCATGCTTCCAGACTCCTTCCAAGAATCTTTCCTGCCATCTGTTTGGCAAAATCGGACGTGGCCTCCCGGAGTTCCTTCTGGGCGGCCTCGATCTGCGAACGAATTTCAGTCTGCCGTTTCTTCTTTTCGCCTTCCGCTTCGGTGCGAACGGCTTCGAGCTGAGCGGCGCCCGCCGCCTGGGCTTCGCTGCGGGCCCCGTCCAGAGCCTCCTTGGCCCTGGCGCTGGCCTCTCTCATCTTCTTGTCCACTTCCTGCTGGCGATGCCGGGCATTTTCCTCGAACTGCTCCACATCCTTGCTGAGGGTCTCAAGTTTTTCCTGGCGCTTGCGCAGTATGGATTGGACGGGTTTGTAGAGAATCGCGTTAAGAACGATCATCAGCACGATCATGTTGATAATGTGAATGAACAGTGTGATATCAATGGTAATCATCTCAACTACTCCTGATCACTGAATAAAAATTTGTCGGCCAGAGAATAAAGTGAATGAGGATTCAGCTTACGAACTGCATAACTACTGAAAAAATATCAAGCTGTCAAATAGTTTTTTTCATAAAACCGAAAGTCTTTTCCCTTGAACTTATCCTTTCAGGAATACAAAGAACGAGCCTGTTCTTTCTCCGCGCCGACCGAGGTTTCGATCCAGCCGACAAGGCGGTCAACTCCCTCCTTTGTCGGTACCTCAGGGCGGTAGGCCAGCACCGCCCTCGCCCTGTCAATGGAAAACCAGTGGGATTCAGCCAGTTGTTCGGCCAGGAAGCGCGTCATTTGGGGCTCTTTTTCCAGGCGCAGCAGGGTGAACAGTTTTTCGAACATCCACCCGAGCCGGTAGGCGGTGCGGAACGAAATTCTTTTCCTGACCCTGGGGATGCCGACCCGGTCGAACAATTCGTTGATCCACTCCCACAGCACCACCGGCTCCCCCTGGGAGATGAAAAACGCCTGGCCGGCGGCGGAGCCGGACTCCTCAAGGTTCCTGGCCGCCAGGATATGGGCGGCCGCGACGTTGTCTATGTAGGAAATATCGACCCGGTTGCCGCCCCCGCCGACCATGCGCAGGGTGCCGCGCCTGCCCCGTTCAAGAAGCCGGGGAATGATCTGGGTGTCCTGCGGTCCCCAGACCAGATGGGGCCGCAGGGCAACGGTCTTGAGACCGCCGCCGTTGGCGGCCAGGACTTTCTGTTCCGCCGCGATCTTGGACGCCGCGTAATGGCAGAGCGGGTTCCGGCTGTACGGCAGGCTTTCGTCCCCCCCTTCGATGGACCTGCCGTCAAAGACAACGCTCGGCGTGCTGGTATGGACCAGCGACCGGACCCCGTGCCTGCGGCAGGCGCGTATCACGTTCTCCGTCCCGCCCACGTTGATGGAAAAGAAGTCCTCCCGGCTCCCCCAGATGCCGGCCTTGGCGGCGACATGAAACACCGTGTCGCTGCCGGCCGCCGCCCGGTCCATGAAATGGGAATCCCGGATGTCGCCGACCAGGCAGCGGGCGCCAAGCGCTTCCGCGGCCCTGTAGCGGTGCCGGCCGGCGACGGTTGTTTCCACCCCTTCGGCCGCCAGCCTGGCAACGACAGCCAGACCGACGAAACCGCCGCCGCCGGTAACCAGAACCCTGCGCATCAATCATCTCCCCAACTGCGGCGGAAAAAGGGCCGCTTCGCGGGCGGGACGCGGGGGCCTCCGCCCTCCGTTCACCCTTTCCTCTGTCACCGTGCCGACCCGGCACATCCGAACGGCCCTCAGCCCTGCTCCTGAAGCTGATCCCCGGCCCAGAGGGCCAGCCGTTCCCGGAATATCTTGGCGTTGTGGCGGATATCCACGGGAAAGGACGGATGCACCAGAAACGTCTCAATCGAGCTGGTCAAATCGTAGGTTGCGGCCAACGCGCGCAGCTCGGCCACCAGCCTGTCGGTCCTTTTTTTTCCTTCGGCAAGCTCGACAATCAGCACCGGCCGCTGCGCGCCTTCCTTGCCCACGCCGACGAGAGCGGAGCGCAGGACCTCGGGATGTTCATTGAAAATCGCTTCACAGGGAATGGTGTACATGACCCCCTGTTCCGTCCTGACCCTATGGGCCTTGCGGCCGCAGAACCATAACCGGCCCTGATCGTCGAGGTAGCCCATGTCTCCCATCCGGTGCCAGAAGTCTCCCCCGTCCCTGATCTTGGCCAGCATGGTCTCCCGGTCGTCATGATCGTAGGCCCCGGTCACCACCGGCCCCTTGACAACGATCTCCCCGATTTCGCCGGCAGGCAGTTCCCCGGCCTCCTGCCACGATCGGATGGGGCCGTCTTCCGGCCGGATGATCCTGATATCGATGCCCGGCAGGGGCCGGCCGACGCAGACTCCTCCACCCTGCCTGGTACGATCCCAGGTCCCGGCGAGGATCTCCCTGCCGGAAACGGAGGCCACCGGCAGACATTCGGTGGCGCCGTACGGGGTATGTATTTCCCCGCGCGGGTCCATGATCCGGCTGACCCGCTCAATCAGGGCGCCGGAAACCGGGGCCCCGGCCATCAGTATTTTCCGCACCGGCAAAACAATGTCATGCTCGAGGCAGTAGCTGCTGACCACCTCCCAGATTGCGGGAGAACCGAACGAATAGGTCACTCCCTGATCAAGGATCGAGCGGACAAACAGGCGCGGGTTCACCCGGGCGGGTTTGGCGGGGTTCATCTCCGGAATGACGGCCCTTGCCCCGAGGGCGGTGGAAAAGAGGGCGAAAAGAGGAAAGCAGGGCTGATCCACTTCGCCGGGTCCGATCCGGTAATACTCCCTGATCAGCCGCAGTTGGGCATGGAATATTCCATGCGTATACCTGACCCCTTTCGGGGGGCCGGTTGAACCGGTGGTGAAAATAATCGCCGCAAGGTCATCCCGGCCGGCGGCGAAACGGGTGGTTTCCCCGCGCGGTGCGCGGGCCTCAAGACTGCGCAGGGAGGGGCCCGAACCGGGGAACGGCCGGCCCACGCAAACCCTGTTCCGGACGGTGCTGAAGGGGCGGGGAAATATCCTGCTCAACAAATGCACCAGGGGTATGGCGACCAGCGAATCGGGCCGGACGCGGCCGACGCAGCGCAGCAGGTTGCGGTAGCCCATGCCCGGATCGATGAGGATGACCGTCGCGCCCAGACGGAACAGGGCAAAGGTGAGGCAGACAAACTCCATTGACGGCCGGACCATGAGCATGACCCGCTGACCCTGCCTGACCCCCGCCTCCCCGAGAGCCGCCGCATAGCTGACGGTATTTTCCCTCAGCTCCCCGAAGGTCCAGCTCCGATAGGTGCCGTCCCTGCCCATGACCAGGGCCGCCTTGGCGGTCCGGGGGGCAGCGGCCCCCTCCAGGGCCAGGGCGATATTGTAATCAATCGGTTGCCTGTCGTCGTTCATGCCGTCCAGCCGATGTCTCTGAGAAAACGGTTGATCCTGCCGCCGACCGCGTTGAATTCATCTTCGAGCAGGTAATGGCCTGCCTGGGCAAAATAATGGCCCTCGGCATCGGGAAAGCGCTGCCGCCATTCGTGGTAAAAGGCCTCGGTGAAACAGAAATCCCGGCCTCCCCAGCAGATAAGCATGGGCTTGCCGGTCAGCCGCTCCAGGCCTTCCTCCACCCGCAGCAGCGTCGGCCAGGAAGGATGCCCCTCGTTCAGCGGGATGTCCTGGACAAACCGGTGCAGTGCGATCCTGCTGGCCCAGCAATCGTAGGGAAAGAGAAAACCGGACCTGACGCCCGGGGCCATTTTTTTCCGCACGGCCATGACCGTGGCCCCGCGGGCGAACAGGTTGAGGCCGCGGACCAGGAAGGCCCCGATCAGGGGCAGGCGGCAGACCGCTATCCGCCGCGGCAGCAGTCTCGACCGGAAGGCGGCGGTGTTCATCACAATCAGCCCGGCAATTTTGTCGGCATGCCTGGCGGCCCAGCCCATGCCGATGGCGCCCCCCCAGTCATGCATCACCAGGACACAGCGCCCGACAGCCATCTGTTCCAGAAAATCCCCCAGGTTGTCGATATGGCCGGCCAGGCGGTACGGGTAATCCTGCGGCTTGTCGGACAGGCCGCAGCCGAGGTGATCCGGGGCGATGCACCGGTGCGAACGGCCGAGCAGGGATATGAGGTTCCGGTACAGATAGGACCAGCTCGGGTTGCCGTGGAGCAGGACCACCGGTTTGCCCCGCCCCTCGTCGACATAGCTCATCCGGTGCCCGTTTCCCAGCAGGCGGCTTCCCGGTTCAAAGGGATATTGAAAAAGAGGGGGGCGGAGCACCATTACCATTCGATGCCCAGCATAAGTGAATTGATGCCGCTGCCTATCCCCAGGAGGGCGGCCCTTTCCCCGGGGCGGAGTGCACCGTTCTCAATCCCCATGGCCATGGTGATGGGCGCGGAGACCGAACCGACATTCCCCAGCATGGCGAGGGTCTCATAATTTCTGGCCGGGTCGATGGCCAGGGTCTGGAACAGGAGCTGGGCATGGGCCCTGCCGACCTGATGGCAGAAAAAACGGTCAATGGACTCTTTCTCCCACCGAAGCGCGGCGAGAAAGTCACTCCAGCATCGGGCCGCGGTTTCAACCCCCCGGGCAAGAAGCTCCTCCGAGGCGGTGGACATCAGGGTCCCCTGTTCGGCATTCTGCCCCCCCTGGCAGAGGTCGTTATGGGTGGTGTTGGCATAGCAGGCGCTGCCGGCCAGATAATGGCCGGTGTCATTGAGCCGGCGGTCTTCCATGACCAGGGCCACGGCCCCGGAGCCGATGGTCAGCGAGGCGAACAGCGGCTTGATGTCCCTGCGGGTCAGGGTACGGTCGTCCAGCAGATGGCGGATCGTCGACTCAACAAGGTCCTCCGCGGTTTCCCCGGCGACGATGAGACCGCGCCGCGCCTGTCCCAGTTCAATCATGTTGGCCAGCACGATCATGCCGTTGAGAAAACCCAGGCAGGCATTGGAGATGTCAAAGATCTGGCAGCGCTGCGCGATGCCCAGGGTGCGGTGGACGAACGAGGCGCTCGCCGGTTCCAGCATGTCCCGGGAGACGGAGGTAAAAAGAAGGCAGTCGATTGTTGCCGGATCGACGCCTGATGCCTCGATGGCCTTGGCGCCGGCCAGGGCCGCGGCCTCGCTCGGCCGCATTCCCGCGTGCCAGAAGCGCCGGGCGGCGATGCCGCTCATCAGTTCCAGGCGGCCCGGTGGCAGTTTCAGCCGCTGATAGAGCGGCTGCAGCCGCTCCTCGAGCCGGGCGGAATCCACCTCATTGGGCGGCAGTTCATATCCGAAGCTGTTGAGACAGACAAGTTGGTATCGCATGAACAGGATAACCGGAAAAAGTCTTAATCGTAGGGGTTCAGCAACCTTGACCCCGGGTCAGGACCGTGGCCTGTAGCCCGCGGCCCAGCCGATCAGCAGGGCGGCAAGGGCCAGATCGTCCATGAGGCCGGCCACCGGAATCCAGTCGGGGATCAGGTCGTAGGGCGACAGCACGTAGAGCAGGCCGGCGGCCAGCAGCGCCTTGACATACAGGGGTGTCTCCCTGGAGAAAAAAACGGCGATGGTCCGCCGGATCATTCCCCAGATATGATGGATAATGTTGCCGCTCTGCTCCATGCCCGATTCCACTCGGAAAACGGCTGCCGTTCGGGTCAGCCGACGACGCCGGCCACGATCTGCCGGTCAAAGTAATTGAATCCCATGCCGGCGTCAACCACGAGACACTGGCCGTTGATGCCCGACGACCGCCGGGACAGGAGAAAAGCGGCGACATCGGCTGCCTCCCTGGACTGCAGTGCCTTTTTCCGGGGAATGGCCTGTTCGGCGAACAGGTAGCTGTCCACGTAGCCGGGGATGCCGGCGGAGGCGGATGTCTTCAGGAGCCCCGGACAGACCGCGTTGAAGCGGACCCCGGAAAAAGCGGAAAAACTTTTGGCCAGAAAACAGAGAGACGATTCCAGGGCTGCCTTGACCGGGGCCATGTACCCGTAATTTTCAGCGGCCATCCTGGTAGTGGAAATAGAAATAGTGACGACCGAGGCGTGCTCCTCGAGCAGGTCGCGGAAATGATTGCTGATGGCGATCAGCGAGAAACAGGAGATGTTCACGGCCTGCAGAAAATCCTTTTTCAGGGTTTCGTGAAAGGGCTTCAATCCCTCGGAATAATTGGCATAGGCGATGGAATGGACAATGCCGCTGATCGATCCATGGCCGTCGGCGGCAATCGCATTCCGCACCCGGACGATGTTGCGCTCATCCTCCACATCACAGGTGTAAACGGGTGATCGCGGGAACAGCTTCCGGGCCGCCTCCTCCCGCTGCGGGCTGCGGACCACGTGAATCACCTCGGCCCCGACCTCTTCCAGCACCCGGCCGATCGCGCAGGCCACGGATTTCCGGTTGGCGAGGCCGAAAACGACAATTTTTCTGCCTTCGAGTCCGAGAAAGCTCATCGACTTCCCTTGCCCTTTTCTTCCTTCATGGCGCAGGCAAATTCGACCTGCAGCGCCGTCCGGTCCCCGACCCGGACCGATCCCTTCAGGAACCAGGCCGGGCCCACCCGCTCGACGAGCCTGGCCGTGATGACCATGGTCGCCCCGGGAGGGACTTCCCTTTTGAACCGCGCCGCCGTTATCCTGGTCAGGACCGGCATGGCGCCCTTCCCGGCGTGCTCCCGCTCGGCGAGCAGAACCGCACCGGCCTGGAAAACGGCCTCGCACAGGAGGACCCCGGGCATAAGGGGGTGGCCGGGGTAATGTCCCCGGAACAGATCGAGGTCGACAGGGATCGTTTTTTCCGCCCTGATCGCATCGGGGGTGATCTCGAGCACCCGGTCCAGCCACAGAAAGGGCGGCCGATGGGGGATGCGGTCGCGGATGTAGCGCTCCTCTTGCCCGTCCATCATATCCCCCCGGTTACTTCCAGCACCGCGCCGGTGACATAGGCCGCCTTCCGGCCGGCCAGGAAGAGCACGGCCTCGGCCACCTCCTCGGGTTTGCCGAACCGCCTGAGGGGCACCATGTTTCTGTACTCCCTGACCAGGGCCTCGGGCAGATCATCCAGCAGGCCGGTTTCAATGAAGCCGGGAGAAACGCAGTTGACCGTGATATTCCTTTTGGCGGTTTCCCGCGACAGGGCCTTCATCATGCCGATCTGGCCCGCCTTGGAGGCGGCGTAGTTGGACTGTCCGGCAAAGCCCATATGGGCCATGGGCGAAGTGATGAAGATGATCCGGCCGTATCGCTGCTTGAGCATGAGCCGGACCCCGAACTTGGACATGATAAAGCCCCCGGTCAGGTTGACGTCCACCACCCGCCGCCAGTCCTCCTCGGGCATCATGGCCAGGACCCCGTCCCGCCTGATGCCGGCGTTATTCACCAGAATGTCGATGGTCTCGAACCGCTCTTCGATTTTCCCATACAGGGCTTCGACCTCCCCGTAGCTGCTGACGTCGCATTGGTGCAGAAACAGGCGGTCTGACACCTCCCCGCTCTCCTCCAGGAAGCGCTGGGCGGCCTTCCCGTCCGAGCCGTAGGTGCCGATGACCGTCACCCCCCGCCGGAGCAGGGCCGAGGCGATGGCTTTTCCTATCCCCCTGGTGGCCCCGGTCACGACCGCCCTCTGTCCCTGGAAATCCGTCATGGCAGTATCAGCTCCGCAGGAGGCCGTCCACGTCATTGGCGACGATGACGCCGTAGTTGATCGCCCCCAGCCACCCGCTCATGATGATGCCGACCGAACCGACATGGAACAGTCCCTGCACTTCCTTGAACAGGGAGCGGGAAATATCAAGCCCTTCAAACTTGGTGCCGAAGGAGGTCCCCCTGGTATGCAGGGTGTAGCGGTTGAAGGTCCGGGGCGTCGCCGCCTCGACCCAGTCGACTCTGCTTCTGATCCCGGGAACATAGCGTTCCAGGTCGGTGAAGCAGCGTTCGATCATGGCGGCCTTGGCCTCCCGGTACGCCTCCTCGTCCAGCTCGGCCCAATCATCATAATTGGCGTTCATCGAGGCCACAACCGTAAAATCCGGACGGTCGGGACGCGTCTTGGGATAATAGACGGAGAAGGTCCGGCTTTTCGTCTCCATGCCGAGCATCTCCTCCGAGGAAAATTCCTCCGCCGTCGAGGTGAACAGCAGATCCCCGATATCGGGAATCGATTCGCCCCGGCGGATGCCGAAATAGACCTGGCAGCTCGAATTGTTGACCTGCACCGCATCAAACCGATCGAGGAACTGCCAGGAAAAGGCATCCCGGCCGGCGAGGTTGTTCACCGTATTGGTAATACCGCTGTTTGACACCACGGCCGAGGCGGCGATGAACCGGCCGCCGGCCACCACCCCTTTTGCCTGCCCCTGTTCGACGACAATCCGGTCCACCCGGGCGCCGGTGCGGATAGTCACCCCGTTTTGCCGCAGCTCGTCGGCCATCAGGCCGATCAGTCTGTCGGTCCCGCCCTGAAAGGTAAACACCCCCCTGCTCATGAAATTGGAAAAGACGATGCCGTACGTGATGGCGGGGTCGTCGAGGGTGGAGCCGTTGGCATAGGTGATGGGCTCCATCAGCAGACGGTGGACATCGGTACGGCCGGGGAAAAACCGGGCAAACAGCTCCCTGGTGGTCATGGTCCGGTCGTCGTAAAAATTCATCCTGCCGACGGTGTCGAAAAAATCCTCCACCGTGGAACGGGAAATAGCAAATTTTTCCTGGAGGATGCGGGTGAAATCATCCCGGCTGAAGGTTGTGGTCAGGGAAAACTGGGGGTTGTCGAAGACGATGTTCTTCAACTGGACGATGGAATCGCGAATCGCCCTGTTCCAGTATTTTTTGCAGGTCTTCACCATGCCGTAGGGGAAGCCGTGCAGGGAGACGTCGAATATATGTCCTTTTCTCCTGAACCAGGTAGCCAGTCCGCCCAGGCGGGAATGATGCTCGAGGAGCAGGACCGAGTGGCCGGCGCAGGCCAGGCGGTTGGCGCAGGTCAGGCCGCCCAGCCCGGAGCCGACGACGATGACGTCATAATGGTCCCTGATCCCATCGGGAAATGTTCTGTCCATTGCCAGCGTGGTAGGAATGTTCACAGTATATGCCGGGTCGGGAACGCCGCTGCCCTCACTCCTGCCGCAGCAGGTGCCGGTTGACGATGGTGACGCCGGAAAGCATGGCGCCGACAATCCCGAGATACCCCTGATCGGTGCCGGCGATAAAGAGATTGGCGCAGGGGGTGCGGCCGTCCTTCAATTTCACCGGGCTCCCGTACACGGCTCCCCCGGCCTTGGAGGTAAACCGTTCAATGGTAACCGGGGTAAAAGTGTCAACATATACTACATCCTGCCGGAAATTCCCAATAATTTTCCCGGCCTGGTCGGCGGACCGCTCCCGCCACCGTTCCTTCATCATCTCGTATTCCCCCGGCGCCGCCTCCTTCCACACCTCGTAGTTGGCGGCATTGGTCAGCCGGACCTGAAAGGGATCGGTGCCGGGCAGCCCTTTGAAGTTCCCCGGAAAGCAGATCACCCCCCAGGATGGATCCACCGCTTCGCCGGGACAGCGGTAGGCGAAGTACTCCCCGTGGTTGAAAAAAATGATGGTGCGGTCGTTCCTGATGGAAGTCCGGCGATGCCCGGGCAGCAGATAGATCGTTTCCGTGAAGCTCATTTTTCCCCGGTGGGCGCTCCTGTCAATCTTCCAGTCCGCGAGATCGGCCGTTGCCGGGATGCCGGCGGTCGACAGGACGCTGCCGGCGGTGATCCGTTCGCCATTGTGCAGCATAACCCCGTCAACCCTGTCACCGCGGCGCAGAATCCTTTTCACCCCCGCCCGGAAGCGTATTTCCCCGCCGAAAGCCGTGTAGTGGGCCATCAGCATGTCGAGGAATTCCTTGATCGTTTCCGCCGGACGGAACAGGCCCTCGAGAAAAATCGCCCGGAACATGATGACGAACTGGCCGAGGTCCATGTCCTCCTCCTCGCTGTTGCCATACACCATGAGGGGCAGCAGGAGCATGTCGCCAAGCCGGCCGTCGGGCAGGACTCCGTCGAGGAACCGGCGGGCCGAGCGCCACGGGGCCGGGGCGAAGGGATCATATTCCCTGACCGTTTTCAGCAGCCGGCGGAAACCGTCCGCCGCCCCGGGGAACTCACGTGAGACCTCCTCGGTCAGCAGCTCGGGATCATTGGAGAATCTGAGCGTACGCTCCGGAAAGACGATCTCCGAGCAGATCTGCTCATGGGTGGGGAAGGATCGGCGGGACAGGCGCAGTTGCCGGAACAGCCTGTTCAACGGGGCGCGCTTTTGCCCAGGCGGCGCGTAATTGGTCATTGCGTGCAGGCCCGTTTCAAGGAGGTGCCCCTGCCGGACGTAATAGGAATTGAGGCCGCCGGGCTGCCAGTGCTGTTCGACGATCAACACCTTGAGGCCGAAGCGGGCCGCCCGGATGCCGGCGGCAAGACCGGAGAGGCCGGCGCCGATGATGATCAGCTGATAATCAGCCATGGCTCAGGCCGGCCGGCGGCTGATCGGGCACAACGAAATTGCGGCGGGAGGCCTCCCGGCCCGGCCGGCGGTGCAGCGGACGAAGCAAGGGGAGAGAGACAGTTTTACCGAATTTCAAAAGTCTTTGAGCTTTGGCTCAAGATAGTTGACGCAACTGTTGAGGGTGGACAGTTCGGGGTACTCTTCTTCGGGGATCTGCAGCTTGTATCGTTTGCGCAGCTCCATGACGATATCCAGGAAGTCCATGGAATCGAGATCCAGCTGGTCCCGGAGCGGCTTGTCCGCCTCCAGGCCGTCAAAATCCGCTTCCTCGTCTATATCTTCAATAATTTCCAAAATAACGTTTTTGATCTCGTTCCTGGTCATACTCTTCCTCTATCTCTCACTCCATGCAGTGAATAATGGATTGCAGCCTCCGGGCTCCTCCGGCTATGACGCCTGCCGCCGGTCCCGGTCATACCGTTCGACGATAATCACGGAATTTATGCCGACCATGCCGAAGGAGTTATTCAAAATCACATCAACCCTGTCAAGCTGTTTCGGCGCATCGACCACCAGACCGGCAAGAGCGCACTCCGGATCGGGCTGCTCCAAATTTATCGTCGGATGGACCATGTTGTCAACAAATGAGGGCAGATTGCCCGCCAGTTCGAGGACCCCGGCCGCACCCATGGCATGGCCGATATTCGACTTGGTATTGTTGATCCAGGGCGGGGCCGACTCGCCGAATACCTGCCTGATCGCCCTGCACTCTTCCACATCCCCCTGCCTGGTCCCGGTGGCATGGGTGTTGATGATCGTCACCTGGCCGGGAGCCAGGTCAGCCCGCCGCAGGGCCAGCTCCATGCATTGGGCCTGGCGCTCCCCATAGGGGAGGACAAAATCACGGGCATCGGAATTCATGGCGTATCCCGTAATTTCCCCGTAAATCTTCGCGCCGCGGGCCAACGCCCTGTCCAGGCGCTCCAGGGTAAAGACGCAGCCGCCCTCGGAAATGACAATGCCGTTGCGGGCGGCATCGAAGGGACGGCTGGCTTTGGCTGGATCATGATGTTCAGCCAGGGCCCCCTGGGCGCGGAAGCTCGCAAAGATGCCGAAGGAGCCGACACACTCGGAGATGCCGCCGCACAACGCCAGATCCACTTCCCCGAGTCTGAGCATCTGCACGCCCTGGATAAGGGCGGCATTGCCGGCGGCGCAGGCCGCTCCCACCGAATAATGCGGCCCGGTGATCCCCAGGTTCATGGTTATTTCACCGGCGGGGTTGTTGAGGACGGTCCGGGGATTATGATGATGGGTCCAGTAATCGATGTTGTAGCCGTACTGGCTGATATTGTAGACCTCGTTTTCGGTTTCCACGGTTCCGTGTTCCGTCAACCCTATGTATACCCCGGTCCTGGCCCTGTCGTAGCCGGAGAAATCTATTCCCGCGTCAATCAGGGCTTCATTGGCGCAGTAAACGCCGATGCAGCCGGCCCTGGTGCCGCGCTTGTTCTCCCTTTTTCTACGGTATTTCGTTTCATCAAACGTACATACCCCGGCCGGGCAGGGCTGCATATACCGCAGCTCGATCATCCTGATTTCACTCCGCCCCTCCAGAAGCCTGGTCCTGAATTCAGGCAGATTCGAGGCGTTCGGGGCGGCGAGGCCGGCCCCTGTGATGACTATTCTGTGCTGTACCGTTCTGGCTTGCATGGCCTTTTCAACCCCGCAGTCGGGAAACGCTTTTCATTGCAGGATATGCCGGACCACATCCGGCACCCGCCTGATCGCCTCGGACACTTTGTCGCCTCTCGGACCACCGGCCTGGGCCATGTCGGGACGCCCGCCCCCCTTGCCGCCGACGATTTTGGCGGCGCCGTTCACCACCTCTCCTGCCTTGATCCTGCCGGTCAGGTCCTTGCTGACCAATGCCAGCAAGGCGGCCTTGCCGTTCAGAACTCCCCCCAGAACAGCGACCCCGCTGCCCATGGCATCCCGGACGCGGTCGCCGATTTCCCGCAGTGTTTTGGGGGAATCAAGGGGCAGCTCGGCCGCTACGACCCGGACACCGTCGACCTCGACAGCCTGCTGCAGCAATTGGTCCATATCCGCCAGGGCCAGCCGGGCGGTGAGGCCGGCGACCTTTTTCTCCAACTCCTTCTGCTGCCGCAGGAGAGACCTGATTTTATCGGCGGCCGCCGGCAGCGGGGCACCAAGGGCGGCTGCAACTTCATTGCTCCTGTCGACCATATCCTGCACCCAGGCCACCGCCCGGGCTCCGGTCACAGCCTCGATTCTCCTCACCCCCGCGGCTATACCCGTCTCGGCGATAATCTTGAAAAAGCCGATCTCCCCCGTGGCCTTGACATGAGTGCCGCCGCACAACTCCTTGCTGAAGTCCCCCACCGAAACGACCCGCACCTCATCGCCGTATTTTTCGCCGAACAGGGCGGTGGCGCCCTCGGCTATGGCCTGGTCACGGTTCTGCACGGCGGTCGCCACCGGAATGTTTTCGCGGATCTTCGCATTGACGGCTTCCTCAATGGCCCTGATTTCCTCCCCGGCCAGGGGGGAAAAATGGGTAAAGTCAAAGCGGAGCCGCTCTTCCTCAACCAGGGAACCCGCCTGTTTGACATGATCGCCGAGGATTCTTTTCATGGCGGCATGGAGAAGATGGGTGGCGGTGTGGTTGAGGGCGATGTCGTTCCGGCGCTCCGACGTGACGGTCAGGACAACCGCATCCCCCCGGGCGACGTGCCCCTCGATCACCCTGCCTTCGTGCAGGACGATCCTATCGGCCACTTTTTTGGTATTGACCACTTCAATCCGGCCATGGGGCCCGGCGATGATGCCGCTGTCCCCCACCTGCCCGCCCGCCTCGGCGTAGAAGACCGTCCGGGGGCAGCAGACCAGAACCTGTTCGCCCGCCTCGACCCGGTCAACCAGCCGGCCGGCTCCATCCACCAGCCCCGCGGCGGTGGAATCAACCGTTTTCCGGGCATAACCGACAAACTCGCTTTCCAGGCCCTGCCGCAGAAGCTGAACGACTCCTTCCTGGAGGTGGGCCACATCGCTTCCCTTCCAGGAGCGCTTGGACTGCTCCCGCTGCGCCTCCATGGCCCGCTGAAAACCCGCCTCGTCGATTCCGATGCCGCGTTCCAGCGCCACGTCCCGGACAATGTCGACCGGAAAACCGTAGGTATCGTAGAGTTTGAAGATAAACTCCCCGTCAATCACCGGGGAGACAACCTGCCCCCTGCCCAGGCGGTCGATTTCGTCCGCAAGGATTGTCAGCCCATGGTCCAGCGTCTCCCCGAAACGGCTTTCCTCGTTGCCGGCCACCTTGCCGAGCAGGTCGCGGGCACCGGCCAGATGCGGGTAACTGTCCCGCATCAATTCGACGACGAGCAGGCAGATTTCGGCAAAAAACCGGTCGGCCAGCCCCAGGAACCGGCCAAAGCGGATGGCCCGCCGCATGATCCGCCGCAGGACGTATCCCCGTCCCTCATTGGAGGGCAGAACGCCGTCGGCGACCAGAAAGGCGGTTGCCCTGGCATGATCGGCAATGACCCGCATGGCGACATTGTCCTGCTCGTCCGCCCCGTAGGTTTTGCCGGAAAGAAGGGCGATGCGGTCAATCAGCGGCTGGAAGAGATCGGATTCGAAATTGTTGTGCCTGCCCTGGATGACCGCGGCGATCCGCTCCAGCCCCATGCCCGTATCGATGGACGGTTTGGGCAGGGGGGTCATGGTGCCGTTTTCGTCCCGGTAAAACTGCATGAACACCAGGTTCCACAGCTCGAGGAAGCGGTCGCAGTCACAGGCCACGCCGCAGTCGGGACGGCCGCAGCCGACCTCGGGCCCCTGGTCGATATGGATCTCCGAACAGGGACCGCAGGGACCGGTGTCCCCCATGGCCCAGAAATTATCCTTCTCGCCCATGCGGACTATCCGGCCGGGCGGGAGGTTGTCAATACCCTTCCACAGATCATAGGCCTCGTCATCCTCGCGGAAGACGGAAACCCACAGCCTTTCCGGAGCCAGGCCCATCTCCACGGTGAGAAATTCCCAGGCAAAGGCAATCGCCTCCTTCTTGAAATAATCGCCGAAGGAAAAATTGCCCAGCATCTCGAAGAAAGTGTGATGACGGGCGGTGTGACCGACATTGTCCAGATCGTTATGCTTGCCGCCCGCCCGAACGCACCGTTGGCAGGTCGCGGCCCGGACATAGTCCCGCTGCTCCTCGCCCATGAACACCCGCTTGAACTGCACCATGCCGGCGTTGGTGAACAGCAGGGTCGGATCATCGAGCGGCACGAGGGGGGAGCCGTCGATCACGGCATGGCCCCTGGAGGCAAAAAACTGTAAAAAACGGGCGCGTATTTCGTTTCCGGTCATAACCATCGGGTGCAAAAAAGGAATGCCTCTGGCTTCCAGCCTGGGAAGCCAAACGTAACATACATGTAAAACTTTGTTTATTAGCGATTTTAGGGGAAAATTTCAACTGAAAAGCAACACGGCCCCTTTCCCGGCGGCATAAAGGGCCCGGAGCCGGCTGCCCGGTGGAAAAAAACCAAACCTTGCGGCTGCGGGAGGAAAAGCTACTTCAAATGGGGCAGCATCGCCTTGAACGCTTCGGTCCCCGCCCGCTGCAGCAGTTCGTAGATAATCATTTCCGCCGGGGCCAATACCGCTCCCATTTCGCGCAGCCGCTGCTGACCGAGGCTGTCATTGAGCGGCGTCCGCGACGAGACCGCATCGGCCACCACCCAGACGCCGTAACCGCGCTGCAGCGCTCCCATGGCAGTCTGGTAGACGCATATATGGGTTTCCACTCCGCAGAGCAGGAGGGTGTCCACGGAGGTGGGCAAACCGCTGATCGCTTTCTGAACGGCGGGATCGGCCAGGCCGTTGAAACAGAGCTTGTCCGGACAGGGAACATCTTCTAGCAGGGATGCAAGTTCCGGGACAATCGGTCCGATCCCTTTCCTGTACTGGGTGTTGGCAAATATCGGGAAATGCAGGTTCCCGGCCAGCCTGATCATCAGGGCCGTATTGCGGACGACCCGGTCCGCCTCATGGATGCGGGCCATGAGTTTTTCCTGGGGATCCACCACATAGAGGCAGCACTGCTCGGAACGAAGAAATTCGGGTTTCATAATGAATCATTATAGCGCATCGGGATCAAAACCGCCATGGGGTTTTATGCTGCGGCTTCCGGGGCTCGGCTGAAAAAAACAAAAACGGCGCACCCTCCCGGAGAGGAAGGATGCGCCGCTTACGTCCGCAGTAAGTCCGGATCAATGATCCTGGGCAGCCCCCGCTCCCGGGATGCGGATATCCTCGACCAGGTGTTGAATGTGTGCGGGCGGGGCCGGCGTAAAACTGGAAACGGCAAACGCCACGACAAAGTTGATCAGCGCCCCGACGGAGCCAAATGCTTCCGGCGAAATGCCCAGGAACCAGTTGTCCGGGGTATTGGCCATCATCTCGGTACCGGGGATGAAAAACCAGCCCTTGAACCAGAAGATATAGACCAGGGTGGAAC
>JALHJD010000252.1 GCA_022837185.1 Desulfobacteraceae bacterium | reverse complement strand
AATTTCCCCGGCGACATTGTCCGGATCCCGTTGTTGGCTGCGGCAGGATGCCCTGCTATATCTTGGCCAGGCTGGTATTGGCGGAGAGGTTGACCACCAGCGGAACATCGAGGGAGACGACATCTTCCATGGCCGCCCGCAGAAGTTCCCCGGTTGCCTCTCTTTCCTCCTCGGGTACTTCCAGGACAAGTTCATCATGGACCTGGAGGATCAATCGGCCGCCGAGCCTCCGTTCGCGCAGTTCGCGGTCGGTCCTGAGCATGGCCAGCTTGATGATGTCCGCCGCCGTCCCCTGGATCGGGGTGTTGATCGCCGTCCTTTCGGCAAATTCCCGGCGGGTCCTGTTCGGGTGATTGATGTCCGGCAGCACACGGCGCCGGCCCAGCAGGGTCGACACGTAACCGTCTTCCCTCGCCTTTTCGACGATGGACTCCATGAAGGCTTTGATCCCGGGATAGTGATCGAAATAGCGGTCGATGAATACCTGCGCCTCCCTGCGGCTGATATTCAATTGGCTGGACAGACCGAAGCTCGACATGCCGTACACGATGCCGAAATTGATCGTTTTGGCCACCCTCCGCATTTCCGGAGTAATCAGGCCGGGGGAGACGAAAAAGATATCGGCCGCGGTCTGCCGGTGAATGTCCCCGCCGGCGCGAAAGGCTTCCAGCAGGGCCTGGTCCCCGGAATAGTGGGCAAGGACCCTGAGATCGATCTGCGAATAGTCGCCGGCAAGGAGAACATGGCCCGGGGCGGCGATGAAGGCCGAGCGGATCCGCTGCCCGTCCTCGGTCCGGACAGGAATATTCTGCAGGTTCGGATTGCTCGAGCTGAGGCGGCCGGTCGCCGTTCCGCACTGATTGAAGGAGGTGTGGACCCGGCCGTCGGTCTTGGCCGCCATGCTGCTCAGCTTGTCGACATAGGTTGACTTGAGCTTCGCCAGGTTGCGGTAATTGAGGATCAGCCGCGGCAGTTCATGATGCTGTCCAAGCCGCTCCAGCACCTTGACATCGGTGGAGAAGCCGGTCTTTGTTTTCCGGCCCCGGGGCAGGTTCAATCTTTCAAAAAGGACCTCTCCGAGCTGTTGGGGAGAATTGACGTTGAATCGCATGCCGGCCAGCCGGTAGATGTCCTGTTCCAGTTCCTCCAGCTTGCGGCCGAACTCGTCTGACAGCTCGGCGAGCATCCGGATGTCGACCATGATGCCGGTCCGCTCCATCCCGGCAAGAACGGGAATCAGCGGGCATTCCAACTCAACGAACAGTTTCCAGAGCCCCATGTCCTCAAGCCGCGGCCGCTGGGCCTCAAACACCAGCGACGTGCCGAAGGCGTCCTCGCAACAGTAGTCTCTGGCTTTGCCCAGCTCCACCCTGGTGAAACTGTCCTCCCGCTTGTCTCCGCCGACGACTTCGGCAAAGGAGGTCATCTGCACGTCGAATTCCAGGCAGAGGTCGTCCAGCTTGTACGACCGGCGGCCGGGATCGATGAGCCAGGCCGCCACCATGGTGTCGTACAGCGGCGGGGTCAGGTTGATCCCGCCGTTGTGCGGCAGGGCGAGCACCGCCAGGTCAAATTTTATGTTATGGCCGATCTTCGGCAACCCCGTTTTCTCGAGCAGGGGACGCAGGGCATCGGTTATCTCCCCGACGGTGAGCTGGTCCGGGACAAGGTCGGCACCCTCATCCCGGTGACCGCAGGGAATGTACCACACCTGGTCCCTGGTTTCGCAGATGGACAAGCCGACCAGGTCCGTGGTCAACGGATCAAGGGAGGAGGTCTCGGTGTCAATGACGATCTGTTGCGCCCCGGCAAGGCTGTCGATCAACTCCCGCAGCTGCTCCCTGGTCTGGACAAGGGAAAATCCCTGCGTGTCGACCTTGGCGGGCGGGACATCCGACTTGAGCAGGGAGTAAAACTCAAGCTCCGCGAGCAGGGACC
Source organism: Desulfobacteraceae bacterium (assembly GCA_022837185.1). Classification (GTDB taxonomy): domain Bacteria; phylum Desulfobacterota; class Desulfobulbia; order Desulfobulbales; family Desulfobulbaceae; genus UBA10518. The sequence goes on along the minus strand of JALHJD010000252.1, from coordinate 1,915 downwards.
GCAGGGCGTCGGAGTCCGGCTCCCGCAGCCTGTACCGCTCCCGGTCGCCGGGAACCTCCGCTTCCGTATTGAGGCGGATAAGGTCCCTGGACAGAAACGCCTCATCCCGGTGCGCAGCCAGGTTGTCCCTGACTCTGGAGGCCTTCATGGCGTCGAGGGAGGCGAACAGCTTTTCCAGGCTGCCATACTCCCTGAGCAGCTTTGCCGCTGTTTTGGGCCCCACTCCGGGCACGCCGGGGACGTTGTCGGAGCTGTCGCCGGTCAGGGCAAAAAAATCAAGAAGCTGGGCCGGGGTCAGTCCATATTTGTCCCTGATTGTTTCCGGACTCATGGTCCGGTCACTCATGGGGTCCCAGAAGGAAACATTGCCCGTAACCAGCTGCAGCAGATCCTTGTCCCCGGATACGATGACCACCCTGCACTCCCCTCCGGCCAGCCGACAAACCGCAGAGGCGATCATATCATCGGCCTCCTGGTCGGCATGCTCAAGGACAAGAATGTTATAGGATTGGACAATCCTTTTGACATAGGGTATCTGGGCCGCCAGGTCGTCGGGCATGGCCGGCCGGTTGGCCTTGTAGGCCGGATAGATCCGGTGCCGGAAAACCGGGCCCCTGGTGTCAAAAGCGACGGCGAGGTATTCGGGCTGCCGCTCCCGCAGGATCCGCCGCAGAATGGTGGTAAAGCCGTACACCGCGTGCGTGGGCAGACCATGCGAGTTGTGCAGGGGGGTGAGGGCATGATACGCCCGGTAAATATAGGCACTGGCGTCAACCAGGTATACTTCTCTGCAAGTCATGGCCCACCATACCCCGGGCGGGGCCGCCGGTCAAGCGCGGCCGTCGCGGGCGCGCCCATGCCGGGTAAAAAAAAGGCCCCCGCCGCGAACGGCGGGGGCCGGATTATCCTTGTTCATTACCGGTCTAACTTTTGCCGGCGCGGACATAGGTTGCCTGCGGCCCCATCTCTCCTTCGGTTACGCCGAACATAACCGTGTCGCCTTCCTTCAGTTCATTCATGCCCACATCCTTCAGGACATTTTCATGGAAAAATATTTCCTGGGCATCGGGAGTAACGATAAAGCCGTAGGAATCGTGCGGGAACAGCCGTTGAATCACCCCCGAACCGTTCCCGCCCAGGACGGCTCCCTGGGCCTTGACTCCCTTGTGATCCTGTTTCTTGCGCACCTGTTCCTTGAGTTTCATTCCAAGGACATCAAAAGCTTCAACGAGCAGGGGATGCACTTTGTCACCCCATCGTTTGACGACGACCGTATCATTGGGCACAGATGCGACCAGCCGCACTTCGTAACCTCCTTCCTTGTACCCTGAAGTGCTCTCAATGGTCACACGCAGGTGAAGAACAAGATTGGCGTAATGGCGGATCAGCTTCGCCTTCTCATCTTCGATCTTGTCGAGCCAACCTTTCCGCATGTCGAGATTTCTGGCCTCAATCTTCAATTCCATAGAGTTCCTCCACTATGTAAATGACGGCAACCCCATGTTACCGCCCTAACCAACTTCTTGAAATAATTAATGAAAAGAAAAAAATCATGAGAAATGTGAGGCAGGATCAAACACTTGTTCATACTTAAAGTATAGTCACAGATACCACAGCAAATCAAGTGGGCCGATTCATTTTCTTGACGGCGAAAAGGAGGACCGTGTACATTCATGCCCATGAGCGACAACACCACCACCGGAGTCCTGCTGCTGAACCTGGGCGGACCTGAAAAAATCGAGGATGTCGAGCCCTTTCTGGTCAACCTGTTTTCCGACCGGCAGATCATCCGTCTGGGCCCGGCTTTTCTCCAGAAATTCATCGCCCGGCGGATCGCCCGGAGCCGGGCGCCCAAATCCGCCGAGAGTTACCGCCTCATCGGCGGCGGCTCTCCCATCCGCCGCATCACCGGACA
>JALHJD010000251.1 GCA_022837185.1 Desulfobacteraceae bacterium | reverse complement strand
TTCCGGGAGAGGGGGCGGAATTCATTCTTCAGATACCCCGGGAGCACAAGGGAAAACCCCTTGCTGAAGACACGGCCAGGTCGGTCTATCGCGGCCACGCGCAGTCCAGGCTAACCAGGGAATGATGCGCCGGCTGGCGAGAGGGCTGTTCCACTCCCATCGGCAACAGGGAAGTTTCAGAGAAGCTCTGCCGCATCCTTGATGTCGAGGCTGATGCCGCGCCGTTCGAGCAGGCTTCCTTCGGCAAGATAGAGCTGAATAAGGGCGAGGCGGTAATGGATGACCGCTTCCACTTCGGCGATGAGGCTGGCAAGATGGTCCCGCTGGGCCTGGGCCACCAGCAGGGCGGTGCTGGCTCCCACATCGAAGCGCTCTTTTTCGGCGCTCAGGCTCTTTTCCTGCAGTTCACGGGTCACCCTTGAGGCGGAAATCTGCTGCCGGGCGCGCTCAACCTCATTCACCGCCAGCCGGACATCCAGACCGATCAGCTCCTCGAGGTTCCGCACCGCTTCCCTGCCCTGCTGCCTGGTGGCCCGGGCGGCGAGATGCCGCGCTTCCGCGGCCCGGTTGCCGAGAAAATGGTTCAAGCGGACCCCGGCGGTGAAGTCATAGGTGGAGCCGTCCAGGGCCTTGAAGGAATCGGAGAAGGTGTCGGCAAAGCCGGTCTTGCCCAGCGATATGAACAGGTCCAGTTTCGGCAGCAGGCCGTTGCGGGTGAGGATCGTTTCCAGGCGGTTCTGCTTCAGCCGCAGATTTGCTTCATGCAGATCGGCGCGGGAGCGCAGGGCAAGCTGCAGCCGATTATCGAGGTCCTCTATCGGTTCGGGGGCGATGTCCGGGGTGCTGGCGGCCTTGATCCGCAGTTCGGGATCATTGGCGAAGCGGGGCCCCATGATGCGCAGCAGCCGGAGCCGCCTTTCCCGCAGAAGACTCCGGGCATTGATCAACAGCTGCTCCCGGCGCGCCACCTCCGCCCTGGCCGCGGCCGCTTCGATGGACGGCATGATGCCGACCTCGATCCGTTGCAGGATCTCGTCCCGCTGCTGCCTGGCAATGTCCAGGGACTGCTCGAAAATGGCAATTTCCCTGTCAGCCAGAACATAGTACCAGTAGGCGGTTTCGGCTTCGGCCAGCAGAGCTTCGGTAAAACCCCGCAATTCGTAAATGTTGACCGTGGTTTCCAGTTCGGCCTGGCGGACGCCGACCAGGTTGACTGCCGGTCCGAAGCCCCTGAGCAGCGCCTGAGTGACCGTGAGGCCGGCCCGGGCCTCCTGCTGCTCTGGGGCCCGGTTGGAAACGGTGCGCTGCTGTTCGATGCCGGCCTCGATATCGGTGCCGGTCGGCAGCAATTGCCGGATGCCGGCGCCGCCGCCGGCACCGGTGGCCTCGACATTGAACTGGGTGCCTGTGGAGCGGGCTGTTTCGGTTGTCTGCTCCTCGTTGTAGTCAATCTGGCCGAACAGCTCCGGATCAAACCGACCCCGTTCCAGCTGCTCGAAGGTCCCGGCAATGAGCGGGTTGTACTGCTGCACCCGCAGGTCGCGGTTCTGCCGCAGGGCCCACAGGATTACTTCCTCCACCGAGAGGTTCAGGACTCCGTCGGCCGGGATATCCGGAACCGGATCCGCGGGCAGATCAGGCTGCAGCTCCTCGGGAATGCGCAGTTCCAAGGCATCTTCCTGAAGGCTTGCGCTGCGCGGATAGTCTTCAAAGACAGCCAGCCGGTCCGGTTGCGCGCAGCCTGCGGCCGCGGCAAGCAGAGCGGCCCCGGCAAACAGACATATCGTGTTCTGAAAGCTCATAGTGCCTCGTTCGGAAAATTCCAGGGATGTGCATGATCCGCCATCTGCGTTTGCCGGTCCGACCCGTCCCCGAAGCGGGCAGGCCGGCGGTTCAGGGCCTGCGTACCGCCGGTTCGGGATACAGCAGGGAATAGACCACCGGAATCAGCACCAGGGTGATCAGGGTTGAACCGATCAGGCCGCCGACCACTGCCCTGGCCAGCGGCGCCTGCGCATCCGCCCCTTCTCCGATGCCCAGGGCCAGCGGCAGCATGGCCAGTATGGTGGTCAGGGTGGTCATCAGGATCGGGCGCAGGCGCCGTCTCCCGGCTTCAACCAGGGCATCATGGATGGTTGAGCCCGACCGGCTCAGCCGTCCCGTCTGATCCACCAGCAGGATGGCATTGTTGACGACGATGCCCCCCAGCATGATGCAGCCGATATAGGACTGCAGGTTGAGCGTTGTATTGGTCAGAAACAGCATGAGCAGGACCCCGACGGCGGCCAGGGGCACGGACACCATGACCACAATCGGACCGCGCAGGGACTCGTACTGGCAGGCCAGGACCATGTAGACCAGGATCAGGGCCAGAATGAGCGACATCAGGAGTTCCGCGAAAGCGCGCTGCTGTTCCTCAAACGTGCCGGCCACCTCCATGGTGTAGCCGGACGGCCTGGGAATCCGGTCCAGCCGGGCTTCGATATCCGCGGCAACGGAACCGAGATCGCGGCCGGCGATGTTGGCCTGAATGCTTGCCACCCGCTGCTGGTCCTTGCGGTTGATGACCACCGGCCCCCGGGAAGGGTGGCTGGAAACCATATTGCGCAGCGTCACCTGTTCGCCGTCCGGCGTGGTCAGGGTCAGGCTGAGGATTTCGTCCATGGACCTCTTTTCGGCATCCTTGAGTTGGACCAGGATTCGATAGGCATTTCCTTCGGACCGGAATTCACCAGCCTTGGACCCGGCGACGGCGGTTTCCAGGACTCTGGTGACATCGCGGACACTGAGGCCGAGATCGGCAATTTTGTTCCGGTCGACCTGGATTTCCTGCTGGGGTATCCCGACATCGAAATTGGTACGCACATCGGTAATGCCCGGCACCTCGACCATGGTTTCGGCCACCGTTTCAGCAAGCCCGTCCAGGGTCTCCAGATCGTAGCCCCGGATTTCCACGGTCAGTCCCTCATCGCCCCCGAGCAGCCGTTCCAGGAGAAACTGGCCCTGTGGGGCCCTGGTCCGTATTTCCATCCCGGGAACGGCGCCTGTCAGGCGGCGTCGGAGATCGTCGGCGATTTCCAGATTTGAGCGGTCACGGCCGGAAGACGGGGTCAGCGACAGGTTGATATTACCCTGGGCCGCCGATGAGGCCAGCCAGGAGCCGACGCTGACCACCGAGGAAACTGTTTCCGGCACCGCCTTGAAGACGATTTCCTCCATCTTTTTGGTCTGCCGGTCAACCAGGTCAAGCCTGGTCCCGACCTCCATCTCGCCCGTAACACGGACCTCGCCCTCATCGCTGGGCGGCAGGAACTCGGTGCCGATGAACGGCAGCAGCAGCAGGGTGGAGGCGAGAATGGCCAGGGCCGTGCCGATGGTCAGCAAACGGTTGGCCAGGGCCCCGCGCAGGAGGAAATGGTACTGTTCCTCCACCTTCCCGAACATCTGCTGGGCCAGGCGGGCGAGGCGCATATACCATGCGCTTTCGGCCGCTTGACGCTGCCGCGGGAGTTTCAGCAGCCTGGAGGCCAGCATGGGCACCAGGGTAAAAGAGACCAGCAGGGAGCAGACCAGGGAGAACATGATGACATACGCCAGTTCCCGAAAGAGGACGCCGGCAACGCCGCGGACAAAGATAACCGGCAGAAAGATCACCAGGGTGGTCACCGTGCTGGCGAAAATGGCCGTTGCCACTTCGCCCGTGCCCTCGACGGCGGCGGTGGAAGGCTCTTCATTGTGCTCCTGGCGGCGCCGGAAGATATTTTCCAGCACGACGATGGAACTGTCCACCATCATGCCGACGCCGAGGGCCAGCCCGCCCAGGGTCATCAGGTTGAGGGTGAACCCGCTGATATAGATGAG
>JALHJD010000250.1 GCA_022837185.1 Desulfobacteraceae bacterium | reverse complement strand
GGAAATCAGCAGGTATCGGACCAGGAAGGCTTCATTCAACGATATCGAGTGCATTTATGAGCTGGAAAAGTGCGTGGGCAATGAACGCGCCCTGTCAATGGGCATGCTGATCGTCAGGATCGAAACCTATCCGGTCGGGCAACTGGTCGGCGTCGATTTTTCCGGCAATGTCGTCGGCTACGCCGGATTCTTCCGGACCGAACGGCTCAACGGCAACGCCACCTCCTGGTATGACCTGACCTCCTACGGCTATATCCATGGCGCCCACCGGGAAAACGGCAGCTACATGTTCGGCATGAACCTGACCAACCACCCTGAATGTCCGGGGGTCGGGCTTACATTACATGCCGACGCCTTCAAGTACATGGTGGCAAACAACCTGGAGGGCATTTATTTCGGCAGCCGCGTCCCCGGGTTTTCCCGCGCCAGCGCCAAGTATTCCATCGACCGGTGGGTGTTCGGGGAAAACGGCATGTCCATGGACCCGGAAATCCGGTATTACCAGAAAATAGGCTACAGGATCGTCAAAGTCATCCCGGACTTCATCGAGGACGAGGAAAGCTGCAATTACGGCGTGCTGATGCTCCTGGAAAACCCCGGCATCCGGCCGTCCGGGCGGGTCAACTGACGCACCCCCTATTCCAGGAAGACATACTCCAGCGCCGAAATCTTCATCCCGTCCCGATCGTCGACGAGGTGAAAGGTGATTTCGCCGTTATGCTCCCTGCTCCTGCCGTCGGCATAGAGGTAGGTGGCCCGGAAATCCCCCCTGGCCTCGAATCCTTCCCCCTCCCGGCTCCAGCCCAGGTTGAGCACGGCCAGGCGGATGTTCCGGGTCCGGGCGAACAGCGCTCTGTACTGCTCGGTCATCTCTGCCAGTGGTTGACCGTTTTCGGTTGCCTTGTCGGCGAACAGGGCCAGAAACGGAGTGAGTTCCCGGCTGTTGTAGCACCGGGCGTACCGGCCGATGAACTCGTCGATCTCCCGTGCCCGATCCCGCGCCGGGCCTGGCCCGGCTTCCTCCGCCCTCCCTGATCCGGGAGAGGCCATCCCGCTTTCCTCCCGGGAGAAGACGACCTGTCCCCCGGGCCGTCCTGCTTCGTCCTCCACTCCCGCAAGCTTTTCCTCGCTGACGGGCGGGGATCGGGTCTCCGGCTCCGGGAGCGGTTCCGGTCCGGCCTCCTCGGCGGCAACGGCCCGATCCTGCACGGCCCCTTCACCTTCCGCCTGTCCCGCAGAAAATTTATTCTCCGTCCCAGCCGCCGGCGGCGCTTGACCGGGAACGGCTTCGGGATCGCTCCCCACCGGATGGGCTTGCCCCTCCATCGATTCCGGCGACGGGGCTTCGTCCCTGCTCCCGACGCTGACCCAGGCCGCGGCCTCGCGGTGCGATTCAGCCAGGATGTCGGCCTGTGGACTCCTCGGCTTTTCCGGCCGCGCCGCCTCCGGCGGGGAATCCTCCTCCCCTGCCGCGGCCGGCGCATAAGCGTCCGCCGAGATGTTGTCTCCGGCCGGCTTCTCTTTCCCTGCTGCCAACGCTGCCGGTGCATCGCCCCGCCCATGGGCCGCCTTGCTCATCTCCAACTGGCTGATCACCGCCTTCCGGTTGTAGCCGGCCGAGAGAAAAATACTGATCGCGATCAACACCAGCAGCAGGGCCAGCATCAGCCCCACGAAGAGGTTCCGGCTGCGATGGCGGGAAGCTGCGGGTCCCTGCCCTTTTTTTTCCCGCCAGGGGAGGGTTCGGGCGCTCTTTTTCCTGTCGATGCCGGCCATCAGGGCATGATAGGCCCCGGATATCTCCATGAACCGCCTGCCCTCGTCGATGGCCTGCCCTGTTTTGTCCGGATGGTATTGCTTGCTGAGCCGCCGGTAGGCCTTCTTCACTTCTTCCAGGGACGCGCCGGGAGACAGGCCGAGCACTCCGTAATGGTCCCGGCCGGCATCGTGAAACCTGTTCAAGGCCAGCAGGACCTTTCTGACTTCGGCAAAAAAGAGGCCGGGCAGTATCCCGTGGGCGGCGCAGGCCCTGTCGGCCTCCCGCACCAGGGGGTCATGGGGGTCGCGGTCGAACCGCTCCATGAGCTGCCGGCAGAGGGCGAGCATATTGTCGCTGCCGGCAACGAAAATGATCAGCTCCTCCGTTGACTGTATACCCGCGAAGGCCTGGGCCAGACGGCTGACGGGGCTGTTGGCGGCGTCACTGCCCATCGGTTCAGTCGGTGTCCGGCCGCCCGGAATGTACCTGCAATTTACGGATATCGATGGTGGTCCGGGAAACTCCCGTAACCCCAATCCCTCCGCCCAGCGCCTGCGCCGCGCCAGGTGCGTCTGCCTCCGGCGGCCCCGGGGCCAGGGCCAGGTCGCCGATCCACAGCTCGCCGGCAATCTTATTGTCAAAATAATAGGATTTGTTCCGCCGCAGGGCGATCTGCACGGCAGGGCAGCCGTCCGGGACGGTGAACTCCAGGGCAAAGGGGCCGGCCGGTCCCGAGGCGGGAACCATCTCGCCCCTCACCCGCGGGCCTTCGCAGTTGTATCCGGCAACGGACCAGTAGGGCCGCTGATCAGTGGTCAGATCCACGCTTTCCACTCGGCCGCTGAAGACATAGCGGCCCGGCGCAAGCGGCACGATCTGGGTCAGCCGAAAGGCGGGGTTGTCCGAGCCGGCAAACCTGATCCGCAGCCCCCGGCCGTCCTCCGCCTCCAGCCAGTCGACCCCGTCCGCCCTGCTGATGCGCCAGCCGAAACCGGAATTGAGGAAAGGAGGCGCCAGCCCGGGATTGTACAGCAGCCGGTCGTCCGCCAGGTAGTCGGCGCGCCAGATTCGGGCTGCCTGCTCGACCTCCCCCGAGCTGAGCAGATAATTGACATAGCGCAGTGCTCCCGGCCGGTCGCCGGTCCCGGCCTCCTTCACCCTCCGCCACGCATACGCCGCCTTCGGGGCATCGTTGACGGCAATATAGTAGGCGAGGATATCCGGAAATGTTTCCGGCCCGAACCGCTCCATCATCACGGCCGGATCCGGCCAGCGCACGTCGGCCAGGGAAAAGACCTGGGGATGCTTGCGGGGAAAGCGGGCCACCAGGTCGACCAGGTTGACGGCCATGATCTCCTCCTGGTCCAGTGCGTGGGCGAGCATGGCCCTGGCCCAGGCCGTCTCCTCGTTGTCGGGGGAAAACTCCTCGACAAAGCGGAGGGCCGCGACCGCCTCGTCACGCCGGCCCATGTCGTTGTACAGCTCGACCAGTCCCAGCCAGGAGGGAACGTGCAGAACGAAATGTTCAATGGCTCTTTTGTACAATCCCAGGGCCCGGGAATAGTCGGCATCGACCAGGTGTTCCTTGCGGGCCAGCCGGGCCAGGGCATCGGGGCTGGTCAGATCCCGGCTGAAGGAAGCCGCGCCGGGGCTGTGCGTGACGGCAAGCTGGGCAAGGAAGCCGGTTTTCAGGTGGGCCAGGCCCAGCGGCCCGAGCAGGAGGAGCAGCACCGCCCCGCGGAGCAGCGCCCCCCGGTGCTCCCTGAACACCCCCGGCAGCGTGCGGGACGACCGTCCCGCGCGGCCATATCGGCTACTTGTTTCCGTACCGGTAGCCATAGTCGCCGTAGCCGCTATAGTAGCTGTAGTAGCCGCCGCCGCCTTTCCCCGCTTTATTGATCAGCACCCCGAGGATCCGGCCCCCCACATTAGACACCGCCTTCCTGAAGTATTCTATGCCCTCGCGGGGCGTCTTGTTCAGCTCCGCAACCAGGATGACCCCGTTAACCATGCTCGACAGGATCAGAATTTCCGCGAAGCCCTGAAACGGCGGCGAGTCGATGATGATGTAGTCGAACTTCCGGGCGGCGGAGGCGATGAAATTGCGCATCCTCGAGGAA
>JALHJD010000249.1 GCA_022837185.1 Desulfobacteraceae bacterium | reverse complement strand
AGATGCAGGGTGCCTTCCAGGGCCAGGACCTCTTTGATCGCAAACGCCACAAGCTGTTCGGCCAGAACCCCGCCGTTTTTCACCAGGGTGGTGCGAACCCTGTACGCTCCGGCATCCGCTGTGCCGGTCCGCCAGGTATAACGCCGGGTTTGCCGTGCCCCGGATTCCAGGATCAAATCCTCATCGGCAAGGGGCGCAACGAGTCCTCCTTCCGAAGTTTCCACGGCGACTGCCAGATGGACGTGTTTTCGCCACGCCAAGTTGTCAAGATCAACAGTGATTGTCAGGTCTTCATCCATGCCGCAGGAGGTCCTGTCGGCCGCGGCAGCCATGATCACCCGGGGACTGATAACGATGGTGCTCACTGCGGGCTGGGACATGTTGCCGGCATAATCCCCCGCCCTGAACCTGATCGTATGCGGACCTTCATCCGCTTCACCTGGCAACCAGCGGCTTGCATACCTGTTCGGGGATGAATTGACCGCCGGCAGAGGGAGCCAGGCGCCGTCATCCACCTGATATTCCACCTTTGCCACTCCGCTTGTGTCATCAACGGCGGTAGCCGACAGGTCAAACCCCTCGTTCAGGATGCTCCCGTCAAGGGGTGAAAGAACGGAAAGCGCCGGCGGAAAAACGTCCCGGACCGTAAATGTATCAACGGCAAGGTTCTCGGCATCATTCTGGCGGACAGCTTCCAGTACCACCTGGTACAGGCCGGGGGTCCAGTGTCGGCCGCCGAATTCATGCCGGCCGGATACGGTCTGGCCGGCTCCGAGAATTACGTTTTCCTCATGCGCAGTGACCGTGGTCCAGCTCCTCGTCTCAATGACACGAATCCTCAGCAGCACTGCTCCCGCTTCGACATTGCCGCCCCCGGTAATGGTGTAGCCGGCTCCCACCATTCCATCAGGGTGAACGACCCCGGGTTCGGCCGTAACCTTGCCGGCCAGTTCCATGACCGGAACAATGACCAGTTCCGTTGCGTCCGACGCCACCCGCTCCCCGTCCAGAAAAACTTCAACGGAAGCCGTGTATCTGCCGGGAGGGGTGCTGCCTGTATTCCAGGATGAGCCGAGGCGGGCGCTGTCCATCGGGTAGAGCCCGGGCAGCGTTTGTTCTTCCGCAAAATGGACAAAAAGGTTGTCCGTGATCGAAAACCTGACGTGCAGTACAGGAAGGATTGCGTTGCTCCCCTTGTTCGTCACGTCAAGATCAAGGAGTACATCCTCATCAGGGCCGAATTGGACTTTGTCGGCGGTCAGGACTGCGCCGACGTCAATATCCGGCAGGATGGTGAACGGCCGGATCTGTTCGCCGACAAACCCGGCAGCCGCATCAGTCAATACAGCCCTGACCCGGTATGTCCCCGCCAACACCGATCCTGCCTGCCACTCGAGTTCCACCTTCCTGCTCCCGCCGTAAGGAAGGGTTTGATCAAGGACGGTCAGCTCTTCGACCTGAAAGCCGGCTTCATCCTCAATCGTCACCCCAAGCCGGACATCCGTCTCCTGACCGCTGTTATGCATGGCCACGGCGATGGAGACAATTTCGCCGCCGGTGACCATGGTGTCGAACGAGAGGCCGATTTCCTCGGCTATGTGAAAATCCCTGGAAGCGGCGTTGTTTCCTTTCTCCGTTTCAACGATCTCATTGTCGGGGTCGAGTTGGACGATGATGCTCCGGGTGCCGGCCCTGTCCGCGCCGTCCCACCTGACGCTGAGCCACTCCTCGGCGTACGCGCCAAGGAAGGGGATGGTTTCCGTATGAATCAGCTCCATGTTTTCCTCGGCATCCCGAAGATATATCTCAACAGAAATATTCTCTGCCTGTACGGAAGATCCGTTCCGTACCCGTATATTGAAGATGGCCTCCTCGCCCATCAGGAGAGCGTCCGGCAGGATAAAAATGTCCTGATCCCGCACCTCCAGGTCCGGCAGTCCCGCCGCATCCAGGTTGACCAGTATGGCGTCGGCCGGCTGGCTGACATTGCCCGCCTCATCCTCCGCCATTGCGGTGAAAATGTTTTGTCCCGCCCGCAGGCCTACATCCCTGAAAAGAAATGTCCCCGGCGTGATAATCCGGTGCAGGTCTGTATCCGACCTGTAGAAGATCCCTGCGGGCAGCCAGTTGAAATCGCTTGCCACCCCTCCCGCAAAGGAGTGCAGCAACCTGTCTTCCGCCGGGAGGCCGGCGGAAAGGACGCGCACCTCGGTATGTATCCCGGCGGCCGCATAATAGGCGATGGAGCCGCCGTCCGGAGACCACTGAGGGTAAACCTCAATGGTTTCCGTCTCCGTCAGCCGTGTTGTCTCTCCGGTAGCCGCGTCATGGACATGGATGTCGTATACGCCGTCGAGGTTGGCGGTAAAAGCGAGTTTGCCGCCCTGGGGCGACCAGTCGACGGAGGGATAGTAGCCGGACCAGTCGACATCATCGGCCAGCAGCAGAGGAGTGCCGCCCCCGGCATCCGTGAGATAGAGATGCAGCTTTCCTGTGTCATGGTTCCAGGCGTGAAAGGCGACTTTTTGACCATCGGCTGAAATCCTTGGATAAAAACCCTCGAAATGATCCGTAACCCTGGAGGTTCGATTGCCGGCCAGGTCATGGATCCAGATGTCGTAGACGCCGTCGCCCCGGTCGCTGTCAAAAACAATCTTCCGGCCGTCCCTGCTCCAGGCAGGATCATATTCAGCGACATCCGCTGCCGTGGTGAGCGGCGCAACGCGGTCCGCCGTCCGGTCATATATCCCGATCCTGCTGCTGCCCGGACCGTTGTCATAACAGTACACCACTCTGGTGCCGTCGGGCGAAACCAGGTGATTCCAGCTTCCCTCGGGGATGCGGTCAATACGCACTTCCTCACCGTTTGGCAGGTCCTTGCGGAAGGTGTAATAGCTGTAGGGGAACGAGGTGTTTTCCGTGAGCACAAAATAAACGCTTCTGCCGTCCGGGGTGGCGACCGTTTCAAAGGCCCGATGGGCTGTCAGGAAAGACGATTCCCAGGCTGCTTCCTTCGGCGCCTGTGCCGTATCTGTCCACTGATGATTGAGAACCAGATCCACAATTGCCCCCGCCTCGGCAATTCCTCCGACATCAATCCGGGCTGCCGGACTGTCATAAGGCCTGCCGGTGACAGTCGGCAGCAGGAGAATGGGTTTGCCGGGGGCTGCATGGTCCTGCGGCGTCGCGGAATCTTCGTTGGAGTCGACACTTTCATTGCCGAAGGAATCCACGGCCCGGGCGACATAAAAATACTCCGTACCGTCGGTCAGGCCGGAATCGCGGTAGCAGCCTTCCTGGACCGGATTGCCGCTTACCCGGGCATACGGACCTCCCGGAATCAGGCTGCGATAGATATGATAGCCCGCCACCGGATCGGGCGAACTGTTCCAGCACAGGTCGACGGCTCTGCCTTCCGCCGCGGCCGCCGCCACCAGATTTGACGGCGGCGCCGGAGGCTCCTGCGCAATGACCGCCGTGCCGTCATTGGAAGGAGCGCTTTCGTTGCCTTTCCTGTCCAGCGCTGTCACCCTATATGTGTAAGCGCCATTCTTCAGTCCGGCATCGATATGGTCGACCGCGGCGACCGGCGCCGGATTGAGTTTAAGCCAGCCTGCCGCTGACGCGCGGTAAACGTTGTATCCTGCCAGGTCGGGTTCTGAATTGGCCTGCCAGGCCAGCAGGCAGTCCGAACCTGCCGCGGAGACGACCAGATTCCGCGGTGGCGCCGGCGGGATCACGTCACCAATGACGACCTGGATTGCCGGCGTCAGCGGGCTTTCCGAACCGAAGGCGTCGACCGCCGACACCTGGTAGGCATATTCGCCATCGGCCAGGGCCTGGTCTTCATAGGCTTCGCCGGTGATGAGCGTTTCCCGGCTTACCCTGA
>JALHJD010000248.1 GCA_022837185.1 Desulfobacteraceae bacterium | reverse complement strand
TTTCACCGCCCCAGCCCCCGGTATATCGAGCCGGAGAATGCCCGCCTGATCATTGACCGCCTGCCGCCGTTCATGAATACGGTGGGCGTCTTCGTCGACAAGAAACGGTCGGAGGTGGAGGAGATCATCGATTACTGCGGGCTGGATTATGCCCAGCTCCACGGCGGGGAGTCGCCGAAGTACTGCGAGCGGCTGCTGCGGGCTGCCGCGCCTTGTCACCTCATCAAGGCCTTCAGGGTCGGCCCGGAGACGACGGCCGAGGAATTCGTTCCCTACGCCCCGTTCGTCAAGGCCTTTCTGCTTGATACCTACGACAGGTCGCTGGTCGGGGGCACTGGGAGGAGCTTTGACTGGTCGATCATCGCGGCCCTCGGGCTGGCCAGGCCCTTTATCCTGGCGGGAGGGCTGAACCCGGACAATGTCGCCGATGCGGTCCGGGCCGCCGGGCCCTCCTTTCTCGATGTCAGCTCCGGGGTGGAAGAGAGTCCGGGAATCAAGGACCACCGGCTGATCAGCGAGTTTGTCCGGGCCGTCCGCCAGGCGGAAAATCCCGTCGATTAGCGGGAGAAGAGAAAAGCCCTCGGAAAGCCGTCCCGCAGCAGCTGCCGTTCGAATGATTGCGCCGTCTGCAGCAGCTTGCCGGCATAGACCTGAACCCGGTAATAGGTGTAGCCGGAGGTGATGTACGGCTGGATGACCACATCGGCCCCCTTGTCCATCAGCTTGCGGGCGATCCGTTCGGCACTGCCCTGGTTGAGGTACGATCCCACCTGGACAAAATAATCCCCCCGGTTGAAATCCTGATGGACGAGCCGGCTGGGCCTGTCGGCTCCCGCCGGAACCGACCCGGGGGCCTCGCCCATGGCTATGATCTCGATGTTGGCGACCCCGCTCCTGACCATGTTCAGTTCGCTGGCGGCCTTGTAGCTGAGGTCAACGATCCTTCCCCGGATGAAGGGCCCCCGGTCGTTGACCCGGACCACCGTCTGCCTGCCGTTGTCCAGGTTGCGCACCAGCAGCATGGTGTTCATGGGCAGGGTTTTGTGGGCCGCGGTCATCGCGTACATGTTGAACACCTCGCCGTTGGCCGTTTTCCGGCCGTGGAACTGATTGCCGTACCATGACGCCCTTCCCCGCTCCCAGTAGCCCCTGGCGGATGTTATCGGGTAGTAGGTCTTGCCGTTGATGGTGTACGGCCGCTGGGTCGCCGGGTGGGTGGGCGGATAGCTCCTCGGCGCATAGGGGGCGCAGCCGGCCAGGATCATCGCCAGGGTCACGGCAGTGACCAGGAAAAGGCAACAGCAGCTTCGCTTCATGGCGCCTGGGGCGGCGGGGTGGCCCCGTTAAGGAGGTTCGCAAATCTGTACAGGTAGAACAGGCCGGCCGGACCGGTGGTATGGGGCGTATAGGGGAGGAGGGTGGGGCCGTTGCCGTTGAGGTTGTCGAAGATCACGTTTTCTTCGTCGTCGACGTAGGAGAGGTGCAGATCAAGGATGGGGCGGAAGACCTTGATGATGTTGTCGCGGTCCCGCCGGATAAGGATGTCCTCCCACCTGCGCTGGATAAAGCCCATGTACCACACCCCGGGGCTGGACTCGCCGGTGATGCCGTCCCGCATTGCCGGCGGCAGCTCGTCTTCGAGGGTGTCCAGGTTGTGTTCGATCAACTTTTCGATTTCCGAGCTGGCTTGCACCCTGAGGCTGTCCCAGGGGTAGTAATCATCGTGATCGGCGCGCAGGAGGTGGGTTTGCGAATCGTTGAACGCCCACTGGGCATGGCAGACCTGGCAGGCGACCAGCTCGCCGTACTGCTCGTGGGCGGGATGGCGGAGCCGGGGGATGGCATGGGCTGCGCCGCTGACGGCCGCGAGGATCGGTTCGCCGCTATCGTCCAGCGCGACCCGGGCGGGGAGGTCGATGAGGGGCGCGCCGGCGGGGCGGTGGCAGGAGGAGCAGGTCAGGCCCGCTCCGGCGCTGCTGTCCCGGTGGCCGGCGTGGCAGTCAATGCAGGCCAGCCCCCGTTCCAGGTGGATGTCCCGGGCAAGCTCGTGGTATTCGATCCCGTAGGGCCGGAAGTATTCCTCCCGGGTGGTGTAGGGGGTGCGGTATTCCCAGTTGAAATCATGGTCGAACCGGCCGTAGTAATCGGCGCCGACAAAATTGCCGTAATGGCAGCTCAGGCACTGGCGGTCCGTGGGCCGGGCGAGGATGGCGTGGTCAACCGGCCTGCCGCCGGAAAAGGCCATGTGGCAGGCGGCGCAGCCGGTGCCCCGGCGGGTGGCCGGATAGTCGTCCCCGGGGGTGTAGAAATGGCAGCGCAGGCAGCGGCGGCGCAGCATGTCGTCGGCGAGTTCAAGGCTGTCTCCGGGGCGTTCAGAAGGAGCGGGAATGGCGGTCAGGCCGGGGATTTCTCCTGCGGCCCCGAAATGGTTTCTGACCAGGTTGACGGCATTGCGGAGCGTCAGGTGGGTTGCGGCGCCCAGCTGCCGGACCGCTTCTTCATGGCACCTGCCGCAGGTCTCGGCCATGCGGTCGGGATGGGCCGGCCGGGCGACCAGGCCGGCGTGCGCTGCCTCCTGGTCCGCCGTCTCGGGATTGCCGCCGTGGCATTCGCCGCAGGCCAGGAGATGGTTTGCATCCTGTTCTATTTCGGCATGGCAGGCCCGGCAGCCCGGCAGCGGGGGCGGCGCGGCCGGTTCAGCGATCGCGGAGACTCCTTCGGCGGGCTGTTTCCCGTCCGGGGCCTCGTCGCCGGAGCAGGCGCAAACCAGAAACAGCACCAGGAGCGGAACGATCAGAAAGGGGAATTTGCCGTTCATGATCTTGACACTGTACCATAAAACTGATACATCAAGAAAGCCATTTCAGCCGGGATCAGCCCGCGCCTCACGCCAAAGCCGATGTAGCTCAGCTGGTAGAGCAACTGATTCGTAATCAGTAGGTCACCGGTTCAAGTCCGGTCATCGGCTCCAGAACAATCTGCCGGGGAAAGAGTCAATTGACGATGACCCTGCCGACCACATCGAAGAAAAGGCTCTTGCCGATAAGGTAGATGATGCCGGACATGACCGCCGCCGCCGGCACGGTGCAGATCCAGGATCCGAAAATCGAATAGACCACATTCTTGTTGATGCCGCTCAGGCCTCGGGCGAAGCCGATGCCGAGTACGGCTCCGACCAGGGTATGGGTTGTCGATACGGGGAGCGCCAGGCGGGTGCAGGCCAGGACGGTGGCGGTGGCGGCAATATTGGCCGCGACGCCGCGGGATGGCGTAATTTCAGTGATTTTGGTGCCCACGGTCATCATTACCTTGTAGCCGTAGGTTGACAGGCCGAGGACAATGCCGATGCCTCCAAGCACAAGAATCCAGAGGGGCACCGGCACCTTGGCGTCAATGGCCCCGGTCTTCAATATGTTGACTATGGCGGCCAGGGGGCCGATGGCGTTGGCGACGTCATTGGCTCCGTGGGCGAAAGCCACGGAACAGGAACTGACGATAATCAGCGGCACGAATACCCCCTCCACCGCCTCGAGTTGGATGCCCAGCTCCTCGTTTTCCAGGCCCCGCAGTTTGTGCCGGGCATAAAAGCGGTACGCAATCGCCGCCACAAGTGCCAATGCCAGCGATAACCACACGGCACGATTTCCGTACAGCCAGTCAAGGCTGTGAATGACGTGGGTCAGGCCCTTGTAGACCGTGGCCAACAGGACCAGCGCGACCAGGACAAAGGCAATGAAGGGCATATGCCGGATCGCGGCCCTGGCCGGTTTTTCGCTGCCGAGGATCGCCTTGCTGATGTAGATGAACATGATATAGGAGAAGATGCCCCCCGCGACCGGGGAAATAAACCAGGAGGAGACTATCTGCCCCATCTTGCTCCAACTGACCGC
>JALHJD010000247.1 GCA_022837185.1 Desulfobacteraceae bacterium | reverse complement strand
TGCTCGTTGCCAGTCCCTACGACGCCTATATCATGGAGGAGGACGGCAGCCTGGCCCAGAAAATCATCAATGAGTACCATGGCCACAACCTGAGCAGGCCCCCGCGTATCACCGGGGTGTCGACCGTGGCGGAGGCCCGGGAACTGCTGGAGCGGAAGAATTTCGACCTGGTGCTGGCCATGCCGAACCTGGGCGGGATGGACTGCAACACCTTCGGAGGGCATGTCAAGGAGCTCCACCCGGACATGCCGGTGATCCTCCTGACCCACAGCGCCCACGAAGCGCGGTCCCTCCGGCTTGAACGTTCTCCCTGCTCCATTGACGACATCTATGTCTGGGGCGGCGATGCCGATATCCTCCTGGCCATAGTCAAGCAGGTCGAGGACCGCAAAAATGTTGACTTCGACACCGAAAGGGCCATGGTCAGGGTCATTCTGCTTGTGGAAGACTCACCCCTGGAGCGTTCCCGGATCCTGCCGATTCTGTACAGCGAGCTTGTCCGGCAGACACAGCGCATCCTGGACGAAAGCCTCAACGAACAGCATCGCCTGCTCAAGATGCGCGCCCGGCCGAAAATCCTGACCGCCGGAACCTACGAGCAGGCGGTGGACCTCTTTACCCGCTACCTGCCCCATATTTCCGCGGTGCTGTCCGATGTCCGCTATCCGAGGAAGGGAGTCATGGATCCTGATGCCGGCCTCCGCTTCATGCGCAAGGTCCGCCGCCGGTTTGCCGATCTGCCGATCCTGATGCTGAGCAGCGAGCAGACGGGCCGGGACAGGGCCGGGTCGCTGCCGGCGGTGTTCGCCCTGAAAGGTTCGCGGAGCCTGCGTGAGGAGGTGCATGACTTTTTCCGGGACCATCTTGGCTTCGGGGAGTTTGCCTTCCGGCTGCCCGACGGCCGGGAAGTCGGCAGGGCCGCCAACTTGCACGAGTTTGAACAGGGCCTGAAGACAATTCCCGCCTCCTCCCTCCTGTACCACGCCCGGCGCAACCACTTCTCCCACTGGATGATGGCCAGGGCGGAAGTTGCCCTGGCGGCCAGGCTGCATAAGAGCCGTTTCCGGGATTCATCCGCAACCGAAGACCTGCGGGAGGAAATCGGCGTGAAGGTCCATGCTCTGCGAAAACTCAGGCAGAGAGGGGTCGTCACCCGGTTCGTCCGGGACGGCTTCGATCCGGAGGTGACGGATTTCGTCCGCATCGGCACGGGATCGATGGGCGGCAAGGCCCGGGGCGTTGCCTTTGTCCGGACCCGGCTCCAGGGGGCGGACAAGCATTCCATCCTGCGCCGGGCCCAGGTGCGGGTGCCGGGGACATGCGTCATCACAACGGACGGATTTGATGATTTCGTCAGGCGCAACAGCCTGCGGTATGTCGAGGGGGAGAGCGACGGGGATATAATCAGGCGGTTCGGGGAGGGGGTCTTTCCCGACTGGCTGCGGGACGATCTCCGTGCCTATCTGGCCGCAATCGACCATCCCCTTTCCGTTCGTTCCTCAAGCATGCTGGAAGACGCGCAATTCCGGCCGTATGCCGGGCTGTACAGCACGTTCATGCTTGCCAATTCCCATCCCGATTTCGAGGTGCGCTTCCGGCACCTCCTCCGGGCCGTCACCCTGGTCTACGCCTCGACCTGGTTTGAAGGGGCGCGGGCCTTTTCCCGGGCGGGGGGCAGGCAGGAGGAGGACAGCATGGCCGTCATCCTCCAGGAGCTGGTGGGGGCGGATTACGGCGGCCACTTTTACCCGGCCCTGTCCGGGGTGGGGCAGAGCTACAATTACTACCCGGTGCCGCCCATGGCGACCGAGGACGGTATCGTCTGCATTGCTCTCGGTTTCGGCAAAACCGTGGTCGAGGGGGAACGGAGTCTCTGTTTTTCCCCGGCTTTTCCCGAGCACCTGCCCCAGTTCTCGACCCCGGATGACATGCTCGGCAATTCCCAGCGCTGGTTCTACAGTCTCGACACCTCCGATCCGGCCGCCTTTACCAGCCAAAACTCCAACCTGCGCCGGCGCCGGGTTGAGGATGCCCTGGACGAACCTCCGGTCCGGCTGCTGTGCAGCACCTATTTTCCGGAAGAGAACCGCATCCGCGACGGCGACCTGCCGGGCCCCAAGGTATTGACCTTTGCCCCGCTGCTCAAGTACGGCTATTTCCCCCTGGCTCAAGTCATCGCCGAATTGATCGCCCTCGGGCGGGAAGGCCTGGGGTGCGAGGTGGAACTGGAATTTGCCCTGCATCTTGACCCGGACCCTGCCCGATCGGTGCTGCATGTCCTGCAGATCCGGCCTCTCGCCGCCGGCGGTGAACGGCGGGATGTGCGCATATCCCGGCAGGAGAGGAAAAACGCCGTCATATATTCCGACCGAGCCCTGGGGCACGGGCGGTACCCGCCTCTGCGGGACATCCTCTATGTCAGGCCGGAAGTGTTCGACCCGGCCGCGACCAGGGAGATTGCCGAGGAAATCCGCCTTCTGAACAGCACCCTCCGCAAAGAGGGCAGGTCATATCTGCTGATCGGCTTCGGCCGTTGGGGAACGGCCGATCCCCGGCTGGGCATCCCGGTCCGGTGGCATGACATCTCGGGTGTGGGCGCCATGGTCGAGGTGCATGGCTGCGGTATCGTGACCGAACCTTCCCAGGGGACGCATTTTTTTCAGAACATTACCTCCCTGGACATCCCCTGCCTGACCGTCAGGGAGAGCGGTTGCGCGGGCAAGGGCGGGAAGGCGGGAGACTTCGGCGTCGACTGGCAATGGCTGGCTGGCCAGGAGGTGGTGCGGGAGAAGAAATATGTCCGCCATGTCCGGCCGGCAGCCCCCCTGGTCGTCAAGGTGAACGGCCGGACCTCCCGGGCGGTGGTCGTCAAGGGGGAGGGGATGCGGAATGCAGAATGAAGAATGCAGAATGAAGAATACGCGCGCTTCGCGATGAGGCCAAGATTGGCGGAATGCAACCAACCGGTCCCGATGGATGCGGATTTATCAACACAATCGCAGCAAACATTTCATCGAAATCGAAGTTGGGTTCGGGATCGAAAATACCTGTCACCTGCGCAAGCTGTTCCGCGGACGTGTTCTTCTCCTTATTCGTCCCCGCGGCACGGGGTGGGAGAGGCCGAAGGAAACAAAAAAAGAAGGAAAAAGGATGCCTGAATGGAAAACATACTGTCAGCCATAGTGCAGCGGGACCCGCATGAAAAGGAATTCCACCAGGCTGTCCGGGAAATGCTGCAGATGGTCCGGCCGGTGTTCGAGCGGAACCCTGAGTACCGGCGCGAGGCCGTCCTGGAGCGGATAGCCGAACCGGAGCGGGTCATCATGTTCCGGGTCCCGTGGATGGACGACCAGGGCCAGGTTCATGTCAACCGGGGCTACCGGGTGGAAATGAATTCGGCCATCGGCCCCTATAAGGGCGGACTGCGCTTTCATCCCTCGGTAAACCTTTCCATCGTCAAGTTTCTGGCCTTCGACCAGGTGTTCAAGAACAGCCTGACCACCCTGTCCATCGGGGGAGGCAAGGGAGGGTCCGATTTCAATCCCAAGGGACGATCCGACGGCGAGGTCATGCGGTTCTGCCAGGCCTTCATGGCCGAGCTGTTCCGGCATATCGGTCCCGACACCGACATTCCCGCCGGCGACATCGGGGTGGGGGCCCGGGAAATCGGCTACCTGTTCGGGATGTACAAGAAACTGCGCAATGAATTCACCGGAGTGCTGACCGGCAAGAGCCTGGACTGGGGCGGCAGCCTGGTCCGCCCCGAAGCTGCCGGATACGGGGTCGTTTATTTCGCCGCCGAGATGCTGGCGGCAAGGGGCGAGACATTCGAGGGCAAGACCTGCCTGATCACCGGCGCCGGCAACGTGGCTCAGCACGCGGCGGAAAAAATCCTTGAACTCGGCGGCA
>JALHJD010000246.1 GCA_022837185.1 Desulfobacteraceae bacterium | reverse complement strand
GCGGGTCAACCACCGCAGCGATGTGATGACCGATGTCCTGGATGCCAGCGCCATTGTCCTCGGCTGTCCGACCCTGAACAACGGTCTGCTGCCGAGGATGGCGGGATTCCTCATGTACATGCGCGGCCTGCGGCCGACCAATAAAATCGGCGCCGCCTTCGGCTCCTACGGCTGGTCCGGCGAGGCAGTCAAGCTGATGAACGAGACGATGAAAGAAATGAAATTCACCCTCTGTCACGAAGGGGTGCGGGTGCAGTACGTTCCCGAACATACCGAACTCAGTCAGTGCGTCGAGCTGGGCAGGACCGTCGGCCGGTCGCTGAAGGAATTTCTTGCCGGCAAGGAGATTGCATCGGTGGTGTAAACGCCCCTGCCGGAAAATCGGCGTTCTCCCTTGGATGCCCTGGGAAAGAAAAAAGGCCGGAGAAAAACCGGCCTTTTTCAATTCCTCCCGACCATCTCCAGCACCCTGGCTGCCACCTCTTCCACGCTCATGTCCGTGGAGTCTATATGCACGGCGTCGGGTGCCGGCCGGAGCGGCGCCAGGGAACGTTCACTGTCGTCCCGGTCGCGTTTGCGGATCCGGGCCAGGATTTCCTCTACATTGACCTCAACCCCCCTTCGGCGAAGCTGCCCCACCCTTCTCCTTGCCCTTTCCTCCGGGGTTGCATCAAGATAAAATTTCCATGCGGCGCCCGGGAACACCACCGTGCCCATATCCCGTCCTTCCGCGACAATCCCCCCGTCTGCCCCGATCCGCCGCTGCATTGCCGTCATGCGCTCACGGACCGGCCCCAGGGCTGAAACAGCCGAGGCCGCCATGCCGATTTCCTCCGTCCGGATCCGGCGGCTCACATCCTCACCATCCAGGACCACCCGGACGTCATCCTGTTCGGAGCGGGGAGGAAGAAATCGGATATCCAAATCGGATAAAATCCTTTTGACTTCATCCTCGTTATGAATATCAACACCGTTAATTATGCATTTGAGGGCAACCGCTCTGTACATGGCACCGGTATCAAGATAGGTAAAGCCTATCTCTTGTGCCACTCTTCTGCTTATGGTCGATTTGCCGACTCCGGAAGGGCCGTCGATGGTGACAATCCGCAACCGTTCAGCCATAACCGAGTTCCCGCAAACACTCCCTCAGGGCGGTGACAAAACGGCGGTTCTCCGCTTCGGTGCCGACGGTGATCCGGATGAAATCCGGATACCCGTACGCTTTCATGGAGCGCACGATCACCCCCCTATGGAGCAGGGCCTCATAGAGCCTCGTCGCGTCGCCCCGGACATCGATGAGGAAAAAGTTGGTATGCGACGGGTAGGCCCGGCATCCGAGTTGTTCCACTTCACCGCTCAACCACGCCCTGCCCCTGGCTGTCTCGGCAACGGTCATGGCGTAATGCTCTTTATCCCCCAGGGCGGCAGCGGCCCCGACCTGAGCCAGGAGATTGATATTGAACGGCTGGCGGACCCGATGCAGGAGAGCGGCGATGTCCCGGTGCATGAGGCCATAGCCCACCCGCAGGCCGGCCAGGCCGAATGCCTTGGAAAAAGTGCGCAGGGACACCAGCGGGGCCAGATCCTCCCCGTTGCGGATATACGACAGCACATCGATGCGCAGTTCCGGGGAAACGAAGTCGACATACGCCTCATCAAGCACCACCACCACCTCTTCGGGAACCCTGCGCAGAAACGTTGCAAACCGTTCCCGGGAAATCAGGGTGCCGCAGGGGTTGTTGGGGTTGTCCATGAAGATAAGCCGGGTGCGGCCGTCGATCATGGCAAGGATCCGCTCAAGATCATGATGCATGTCGGCGAGCGGCACCACGATGTTCGTCCCGCCCCGTACCTGAACAAATTTCTGGTACATGAGAAAGGAGGGGTGGCTGGTAATGACACCATCTCCTTCCCTGACAAAGGCCTTGACCAGAAATTCGATGACCTCGTTGGAACCGTTGCCCGGCACGATTTCTTCCGGAGACGCTCCGCTCCATGCGGCCACCGCCTCGGTCAGGTAATAGCTGGAACCGTCGGGATAGCGGTGCAGTGAGGACAGGGCCCCGGCTATTGCTTCCACGGCCCTGGGCGACGGACCCCACGGGTTTTCGTTGGAAGCCAGCTTGATGGAGCCGGTTATGCCGTACTCCCGCTCCAGCTCCTCCAGGGGCTTACCAGGTGGATACGGTGTTATTTCGCTGATGTGGGGGGCGGGACGGAGTTTCATTGTTCCACCACCCCCGGCAGAATCCCCCTGACACCGGCCCGCTGCTCCAGATTCCACGCCGCCCTGAGAAGAATATCCTCCCTGAAGTGCGCCCCCTGCAGCTGGATGCCGATGGGCAGTCCGTCCCCGCTGAAACCCGCCGGCACGGACATACCGGGAATTCCGGCAAGATTCGCGGAAATTGTCAGAATATCGGAGAGGTACACGGCAAGGGGATCATCGGCCTTGTCCCCGATTTTCCATGCCGGGGCCGGGGTCACCGGTGAGGCGATCAGATCACAATCACGGAAAACCCTGGCGAAATCGTCCCTGAGGAGGGTCCGCACCTGGGAAGCCTTTTTGTAGTAGGCATCGTAATAGCCGGCGGACAACGCGTAGGTGCCGATGAGGATCCTTCTTTTCACCTCATCGCCGAACCCGGCCGACCTGCTCCGGCGGTACATGTCCAGCAACGACCCGGCCTGTGTATCGCGGAAACCGTAGCGCACGCCGTCGTAGCGGGCAAGGTTTGAACTGGCTTCGGCCGGGGCGATCAGGTAATAGGCGGCCACGCAGTACGGAGTATAGGGCAGGGAGACCTCGACTATCCTGGCGCCGGCATCGGCGAGCATGGTGATGCCGGCCCGCACCACCTGCTCCACCTCCGGGTCCAGGCCGTCACCGAAATATTCGGCCGGCACGCCGACCCTGACTCCCCGCAGGCCGTCCTGCAGCATGGAGGTGTAATCCGGCACCGGCGCGTCGGCAGAGGTCGAATCACGCGGATCATGGCCGCTGATCACATTCATCATCAGGGCGCAGTCACTGACATCCCGGGTCAACGGCCCGACCTGGTCGAGCGACGAGGCAAAGGCGACCAGGCCGTAGCGCGAAACCCGGCCATAGGTCGGCTTCATCCCCACCACGCCGCACAGAGAGGCGGGCTGCCGAATGGAGCCGCCGGTATCCGATCCGAGGGTGGCCAGACTTTCGCCGGCCGCCACGCATGCGGCGCTGCCGCCGCTGGAACCACCGGTGATATATCCGGGGCGCCAGGGATTTTCAGGGACGCCGAAAGCACAGTTTTCACTGGTGGAACCCATGGCAAATTCATCCATGGCCAGTTTACCCACCAAGACCGCGCCGGCGGCGTCAAGTTTCTCAATGACCGTGGCGTCATAGGGCGGAAGAAAATGTTCCAGCATTTTTGAGCCGCAGGTTGTGCGCATGGTTGTCGTGCACAGCACATCCTTGACAGCAATGGGCAGGCCGCACAGCGCGCCACCTTTGCCTTTTCCCCGCCGCCGGTCAGCTTCCTCGGCCAGGGCCATGACTGCCGCCTCATCCCGCAGGGTTATAAAGGATTTGATCCGGTGCTCGACGGCGCGAATTCTCCCGAGAACGGATTCGGCGAGCCGTACCGCGGTTATATCTCCCTGATCGAGGAGCTTCCTGGCCTCGCAGAGAGTCAGTGTATACGGTTCCATATCGTCTTTCTAACTGATGATCCTGGGGACCACGAATGCTTCGCCGTTCTGGGAACTGCTGTTGGCCAGGGCCTTCTCCCTGGCCAGTGAAGGCTTCACCTCATCCTCCCGGAAAACGTTGCCCCGGGCGGATACATGGGCCGTGGGGGGAACATTTTCCGTTTGCAGTTCATCGAGTTTGGCGGCATACCTGAGAATCGTATCCAACTGAGCGGTGATTTTCCCGATC
>JALHJD010000245.1 GCA_022837185.1 Desulfobacteraceae bacterium | reverse complement strand
GCGGGGATGGCAGGGGGTGTCCAGGGTATCAAGCACCCAGTCGTACAGCGGCCGGTTGTTTTCGAACTCGAGGGTGCAGAGCGAGTGGGTGATCTTTTCGATCATATCCGACAGGCAGTGGGTGAAATCGTACATCGGGTAGATGCACCACTTGTCCCCGGTCCGGTGATGGGTGGTCCTCAGAATGCGGTACAGGACGGGATCGCGCATCAGGATGTTGGGCGAGGCCATGTCGATCCGGGCCCGCAGGACACAGGTGCCGTCCGCCAGTTCGCCGTTTTTCATCTGCTCGAACAGGCGCAGGTTTTCTTCCACGGGGCGGTCGCGGTAGGGGCTTTCCCGGCCCGGTTCGGTCAGGGTGCCCCGCTGCTCCCGGATCTGGTCGGCGGACAGGTGGCAGACGTACGCCTTGCCCATCCTGATCAACTGGACCGCGTAGTCATACAGCCGGTCAAAATAGTCGGAGGCGTAATAGAGGTGCTCGCCCCAATCGAATCCGAGCCAGCGCACGTCTTCCTTGATGGCTTCAACGTATTCGGCGGATTCCCTGGACGGGTTGGTGTCGTCGAAGCGAAGGTGGCAGACGGAATCGTATTCCCCGGCAATGCCGAAGTTCAGGCAGATGGACTTGGCGTGGCCGATATGCAGGAAGCCGTTGGGCTCGGGCGGGAAACGGGTGACGACCCGTTCGTACCTGCCGCTCCGGAGATCCTCTTCAATGATCGCCCTGATGAAATCAAGCGGTTTGTTGTCGGCCGCAGGGGATGGTATGGATGTCATGGCGTTGTTTCCTGTTTTGTTTCCGCCCTGTCCCGCCGCGGGCGGGAGCGGGGAGTCCGATCCTCGGCGGATGCATCGCCAGGGTCAGAAAAAATGGCGTCATTTCGACTGGCTGCCTACTCCCCGGCCCGGGCGTACAAGGCGTCTATGTTTGTCAAGCGGGCAACAACCCGGTCGCGGCCGAGGGCCGCCAGGACATCGAACATGCCGGGACCGGCAAGCTGGCCGGTGAGCACGGTGCGCATGCCGTTGATCAGGATGCCGGGCTTGATGTCAAGCTCGGCGGCCAGCTGCCGGGAGGCGGCTTCCGTGCTGTCCTGGTCGAACCGCTCCAGGGCGGCAAAGCGTTCGGCCAGCAGCGGCAGCCACTTCTTCAGTTCGGGGTGCTTGAGGACATTTTTGGCCAGGGGTTTGGGGTCGATTTCATAGTCATCGGCAAAGTAGGCCCGGCCAAGGGTCGAGAAGTCATTGATGGTATGGAAGCGGTCCCGGATCAGGTCCAGCGTCCTGAGGAACCATTCCTTTTTTTCCCCGTCATAGGCAGCGTCCCACAAGCCCCGATCGAGGAAGTGGGCCTTGACCATGGCGGCGATCTCTTCGATGGGCATGGTGCGCAGATAGTGGCTGTTGATGGCGATGGCCTTGGGATCGGTGAAAAACTTGGGATCATTCTTTCGGTAGTTGAAGACCGAATTCACTTTGCCGATGCGCTCCAGGCTGAACGCCTCGATCAGTTCCCCGCGGCTGAATATTTCCTGGTCGGTGCCCGGGTTCCAGCCGAGCAGCACCAGGAAATTGCACAGGGCCCAGGGGATGAAACCCCGGTCGCGGTAAAACTGGACGGCGACGATTTCGCCGTGGCTGCGCTTGGATATTTTCCTCTTTTCCAGGTCCAGGGTCAGCGGCATATGGGCAAAGACCGGGATCGGCGCCCCAAGGGCCTCGTAGAGGAGGACCTGCCGGGTGGTGTTGGTCATGTGGTCCTGGCCGCGGATGATATGGGTAATCCGGTCGCGGATGTCATCGACCACGTTGCTGAGCAGGTAGAGCGGCTTGCCGTTGGAGCGGACAATGACAAAGTCCTCGATGTCCTCATAGCGCCGTTCGATGCGCCCGAGCACCTTGTCCTCATACGCCACGGTCCCTTCCCTCCGGGGCACCTTGAACCGGATGACAGAGGGAATGCCTGCCTTTTCCCTGGCCGCGACCTCGGCTGCGCTCAGCTCGCGGCAGGCGCCGTCGTATTTCACGTCCTGTTTGGCGGTCATCGCCGCCTCCCGCTTGGCGTCCAGGGCCTCCTTGGTGCAGAAGCATTTGTAGGCGTGTCCTGTCTCGATCAGCCGGTCCGCGGCCCTGATGTGGTCGGCGGCGAATTCGGTCTGAAAATAAGGACCCTCGTCCCAGTCCAGTCCCAGCCAGGTGAGACCATCCAGGATGCCCTCAATGGACTCGCGGGTGGAGCGCTCCGCGTCGGTGTCTTCAATGCGGAGGATAAGCTTGCCCCCGTGCTTTCTGGCAAAAAGCCAGTTCAACAGGGCGGTGCGGGCCCCGCCGATGTGCAGATACCCGGTGGGACTGGGTGGAAAACGGACGCGAACTTCGGTCATGGAAAACTCCTTATTGCTTGTCGGCGGCACGCACCGGATACATTTCCGTTCATGCGGGCAGTGGCTATATAGCCTTTCGCGCCGATTTCTTCAAGGGTCGGGACGGGGCCGCGGAAAAACGGTCTGCCGGAAACGGTGCGGAGCGCTGTCTCTACTTTCCTGTTGTCGTGATCATTGAATGGCGTTATAATTCCTTTTTCTCGCCCAAATATCAATGAGTATATACAGCCCAGGTTTCAAATCCAAGAGGAGAGTGATGAAGGTTCTGATCAGTGACAATCTGGCTCCCGTCGGTGAAAAAATTCTCAGGGACGCCGGTCTGGAGGTTGAAGTCAAAACAGGCCTGCCGCCCGAGGAGCTCAAGGCGATAATTCCCCAGTATGACGGGCTCGTTATCCGCAGCGCGACCAAGGTCCGGAAGGATATCATCGAAGCGGCGACCAGACTGAAGGTCGTCGGCCGGGCGGGCATCGGCCTCGACAATGTCGACATACCGTCCGCCAGCCAGAAGGGGATCGTGGTCATGAACGCTCCCGACGGCAACGCGACCACCGCGGCCGAACATGCCATCGCCATGCTCATGTCCCTGGCCCGCAACATCCCCCAGGCCACCGCCTCGATGAAGGCCGGCAAATGGGAAAAGAAAAGCTTTTCAGGCCGCGAGGTCACGGGCAAGATCCTGGGAATCGTCGGCATCGGCCGCATCGGCTCCATCGTCGCCAGCCGGGCCCAGGGGTTGAAGATGAAGGTCATCGCCTATGACCCGCACATGCCGGTCGAACTGGTCGAGAAGATAGGAGTGGAACTGGTCGACCTGATGGAACTGGCCAGGCGGTCGGATTTCATCTCCGTCCATACCCCGCTGACCAAGGAAACCCATCACCTGCTGTCGCGGGATTTTTTTGCCGCCATGAAAAATGACGCCATGTTCATTGACTGCGCCCGCGGCGGTGTTGTCGACGAGGAGGCCCTGTATGAGGCCCTGACCGGGGGAATGATTACCGGCGCGGCCCTGGATGTCTTTGAAAAGGAGCCGACCTCGCTGGATGCCACTCCCCTCCTGAAACTCAATAATTTTATCTGCACTCCCCATCTCGGCGCCTCGACCAGCGAAGCCCAGGAAAACGTGGCGGTCGCCATTGCCGAACAGGTGGCCGACTATCTGCTGAAGGGCGTTGTCCGCAACGCCGTCAACGTACCGTCCGTCAGCGACGAGGTGCTGGCATCCATCGGTCCGTACATTACCCTGGGCGAGATGCTGGGTTCGCTGCACATGCAGATTGCCCGCGGCGGCGTGGAGGAGGTCAACCTTGAGTTCACCGGCGACCTGGCCGGGCAGGATACGGGACCGGTGACGGTTGCCTTTTTGAAGGGGTTGTTCACGCCTATCCTGCAGGATGCGGTGAATTTCGTCAACGCCCCCCTGATTGCGAAAGAGCGGGGCATCCGCATTGTCGAGTCCAGGTCCGAGCAGGCCTCGGACTTCACCAATCTTCTGCGGGTGACGGTGCGGACCAACGGGGGGGAGAACATGCTGGCCGGCACTGTTTTCGGCAAAAAGG
>JALHJD010000244.1 GCA_022837185.1 Desulfobacteraceae bacterium | reverse complement strand
AATTATTATTTATATTTACTCCATGGTGTATTGTACCCTTTTTTTTCAATTCCCAAAACACTGACGGAGGTGACGAATGTTTCTGTCCAAAAAACTGGAGCTTGGCACCACATTAACCATCGACTGGGAGATGACGCCTGATTATACCTTCGGCACCTTTGAAAGCTGGGGCGGCAGGGAACGGTTCCGCAGCAGCGCGGAGAGGATATACTATTTCTTCATCGACGACTGGGGTGACAATCCCAGGCTGTGCCTCATGGAAAGGGGCATCAAGCATGCCCGGGTGATGGCCGAGATTCTGGCCCCCCGGGACATGATCCGCCGGTGCGTGGCCGGGCACGGCAAAACTTCCCTGTTCGAACGGAGCTTCGCCATCGACGAACCCTTGAAAAAATGGCTCATTGCCCATGTCATCGACGGCCGGGACGATTCCCTCATCATCCCGCTGGAACCGGAAAAGCCGGCCCCCCTGGCAGAAACGGATTTACCCGGCCGGAACGCCCCGGTTCCGGAACTGACCAGGGTATGCCTGCCCGGTGAACCGGAAGAAATGAGCGAAGCGGACGTGGCCGGGCTTGCCGTCCGGTTCAACCTCTATGACAGTGAGCGCAATCCGACGGGCACTTTTGCCAATTACCTGGTGGACAACGGCGACAATGCAACCGTCAGCGACCTGGTGACCGGGCTCATGTGGCAGAGGGAGGGCGTGGACATCATGAGCAGCCGCATGCTGCTCAGGGAAATCGACCGGCTGAACCGGAACGGCCATGACGGCTATTCGGACTGGCGGCTGCCGACCATGCCCGAGGCGCTCTCCCTCATAGGCGCTGAAAAAAACAGCCACGGCCAGCATATCCATGACTGCTTTTCGCCGCATCAGCCCTTTATTTTCACCGCCGCCACCCGCCGGCCCGGCGGCTGCTGGTTTGTCGACTGCAAGCAGGGAAAGGCGTTCTGGTCATCGGGGACCATTCCCGGCGGCTTCGGGCGGCTCTGCAGGTCGGAGCGGACAGCGTAACGCCCACGAAAACGGAAAGCCCGCGTCACCGGCCGCAGGGTGACGCGGGCTTTCTCTTCCGCCCGGCGCTCTTATTCGGCCAGGGCGACTTTGTTTCCTCGCAGCCCCATGGCGGCCGACTTCACCCGTTTCTGCTTCGCAAACCCGTAATCAACAAGATTTTCGACGTCGCTCCACATGCTTTCACTGCCCATGAGCGCCACCACTATGGTGCCTACGCCTTCCCGGGTAAACTGACCGACATAGGTCTGCCTGGCCGCACTGGTATAACCCGTCTTGCCGCCTTCGGCGCCCTCCACCCGCCAGAGGGCCTTGTTGTGGTTATGCAGTTCCTTGCCGTAGGACGTCCGGGTCTTGACCCTGTGCATGCGTGAGGCAAACTGTTCGTCCTGCATGACATGACGGAAAATCAGCGCAAGGTCCCTGGCCGTTGACTGCTGCCCCTTGGCCGTCAAGCCGGTGGCGGTCCGGCAGACCGTGTTTTTCGCCCCCCACAGACTGGCGCGCAGGGTCATCATCTCGGCAAAATCCTGTTCGCTGCCGGCAATTCGTTCGGCCAGGGCAACGCTGGCATCGTTTGCCGAGGCAAGGAGGACGGCGTTGATCAAATCATTGGCCCGGTACGATTTGTTCGGGTCAAGGTAGACTTTTGACCGGGGCATGTCGGAGGCCCGCCTGCTGACTGGGACCCATTCCAGTTCATCGAGGGACTTCAGGGCGATCATGCCGGTCAGCACCTTGATGGTCGAAGCCGGCTGCCGGGGAGTATCCGCGTCCTTGGCAAACAGCGTCTCACCGGTTTCCGCGTCGATGACAATGGCGCTTCTGGAGGAAATTTTCCTGAGCGACGGATCCCCGGCGGCGGGAGAGGCAGCTGCCCTGCCTTGGGAAGCGGACTTTTCCGCCCGCGCAGTCTGAAGACCGCCGCTCCCGGCCGTAGCGCCGATGCGCTGTTTGGCCCCTTTATCCAGCACGGGCACCTGGCCCGAATAGAGCCGGGGAGCATCAAGAACGGCCAGGGACAGCAGGAAGGATACCAGACAGAGGAAAACGCTTTTTTTCATTTTTGAGCCGACTTTTCAGGACATATTACATAGTTAAAGGGTACAATATATTTGTATCTGCCTGATCCGGGCCTGTCAAGCCCATTCACTCATTTTTTTCCTGTATTTTCCCGCATTTTTCTCCATTGACAGGGGAATTGTTTTAAGTGTACCCTGAACGGAACGGAAAAACGCCCCGCAATGCGCAATGACGCCCCGCAATGCGCAATGGAAGACGCCACACGAGGTAGACTATGGATACGAAAGGTCCGCCGCCTGAGAATACACCCTCCCCGACAGACCCGCAAACGTCGGAAGGCGGAACCGCGGCAGAATCCGCCAACCTCCCTGCCGTACAGGAGCAGTTCGCCACCCTGAATCAGCTCATTGACCACAGCGTCCGGCGCTACGGCAGCCTGCCCGCCATCGGCATGGCCCTGGAAGAGCCGCTGACCTACCAGCAGTTTCATCATCGAATCATCTGCCTTGCCCGATATCTGCAGACAGCCGGGATCATCAAGGGAGACCGGGTCGCCCTGCTCGCTGAAAATTCCCACAACTGGGCGACCGCCTACCTGGCCGTTGTCCGGCTCGGCGCCATAGCGGTCCCCATCCTTCCCGACCTGCCCGACGATGATGTCCGGCACATCCTGACCGAGATGAATTGCGGCTTTATCTTCGTTTCACAGCGGCAGATAGAAAAAATATATGAACTGAAAAAACAACTGCACAAAATCATCACCCTCGACGATTACTACGAGGAAAACGGCGTCGTCACCGTCGAACCGTTTTCCAGGTGCATGCTCACTGCCGAAGAACAGTGCGAAACCCTTAAACCGCCCCCTTTTGCCGATGTGGACGGGGAGGACCTGGCCGCCATCCTCTATACCTCCGGCACCTCCGGTTTCTCCAAGGCGGTCATGCTCAGCCACGCAAACCTCTGTGCCAACGCCCTTTCCGCCGGGAGGCTCATTGAGCTCAAACCGGGCAGTACGTTCCTGTCCGTCCTCCCCATTTCCCATACCTATGAATTCACCGTGGGTTTCCTTCTCCCCCTGATCAAGGGCTGCCGCATCGTCTATGCCGGGAAAACCCCGACCCCCGCCGTCCTGCAGAAAATCTGCGCCGAGGAACGGCCCAACGCCATGCTGGTCGTTCCCCTGATCATGGAAAAAATTTACAAAAAACGGGTGCTGCCGGCCATCGAGAAAAGCAGACTGCTCAGCTATATCTGCCGGTACAGGATCGGCCGCAAGCTGGTATACAGAAAAATCGGCCGGAAACTGCTCGATTTCTTCGGCGGCAATCTGGTCGTCATGGGCATCGGCGGGGCCGCTCTCAATCCCGATGTCGAGTTGTTTCTGCGTGACGCCGGTTTCCCCTACCTGGTCGGCTACGGCCTGACGGAAACCTCACCCCTGCTTTCCGGAGGACCGCGGGGCGACGCAACCATCGTTCCCGGCTCCGCCGGCAAACCGGTGCCCAGCGTTGAAATCCGCATTGCCGACGCCGATTCTGAATCGGGAATCGGTGAAATTCAGGCCCGCGGCCCCAATGTCATGCGGGGGTACTGGAACGACGTCGAAGCAACCAGGGAGGCGATGACCGATGACGGCTGGTTCCGAACCGGCGACATGGGCAGGCTGGACGGGCACGGCAACCTCCACGTGGTCGGGAGATCAAAATCGGTTATCGTCCTGTCCGGGGGCGAAAATATTTATCCCGAGGCCATCGAGCACAAGCTCAACTCCTACCCCTTTGTCGTCGAGTCGCTGGTCATCGAAAACAACGGCAAGCTGGAGGCCTGGATCTATCCGGATTATGAGTTCATTGACGCGGAAACGGTGGGACAGAGCAGGCAGCAGCGTCACCAGTACATTGTCAGCCAACTGGAAC
>JALHJD010000002.1 GCA_022837185.1 Desulfobacteraceae bacterium | reverse complement strand
TCATCTAATGTGCAGTTCATTGAGCAACAAGGGCATAAAGCCTTCGCTGTAATTCCTTACGACGAATACGTAAAACTTATCGAAAAAGACGAACCTGGTATCCCTCACGAGGTCGTCGGAATGGTCATAAAAAAGAATATGACCCTATTGAAAGCATGGCGTAAATACTTGGGTAAAACCCAAAAAGAGATTGCGCAAGCAGCTGGTCTTTCCCAAGCTGCTGTATCACAAATGGAAAAAACTGAAAATCCACGAACAGAGACTCTTGAAAAATTAGCAAAAGCTTTGGGACTAGAGGTTTCACAACTGGAGGATGTATAAATTGCATGGCCGTTGATTTGAATCAGCGGCCTTAATCTTTTCAGGCTAGTCGTCTTTTAGCAAACGCTCTCGTAAAAACAGTAGCAATGGACGAATCTCTGCTCCTCCGTCATTTTTAAACAATAAAACCCTAACTATATCCTATGGTTAGGGTTTTTGCCTTTGTAAAAACAGCTGTTCTTATCTGGCTGGCTACCCCTGGGACATTTGGGACACTCCTTGGGACACCTCTTGGGACACTTATGGGACAACTCATTATTATTACGTCGTAACACGTGGTGATGCTTGGGACACTCTTGGGACACTCATGGGACAATTAGGTGCAAAAAATGGGGTATTTTAGAAAAAAATAAAAAATCCGAGAAGCTTGTAACTCCTCGGATTTTCAGTATTTATTGGTAGGCGAGGCGGGATTCGAACCCGCGACCTTTGGCTTCGGAGGCCAACACTCTATCCAACTGAGCTACCCGCCCACAAACGATTTGCGGCTATGGAGAAAACCCTGCGCTTCACCATGGTGCCGGTGAGAGCTTGAAAGGACTTTTCTTTTACCAGAATATAATACACTTTGCCAGTTGATTTTCTTGGCGGCGGCAGGCAAGACATTTTCGGAGTATGGAGGAAGTATTTGCCGGCGATGTAACTCCTGGTGTTGATTGGTCGCATTCTCGGCGGAAGCAGACAATGGAAAAGCCCGCGCAGGGCGGGCTTTTCCGATTCGGACAGGCGGCGGATGCCTTGCCGGTTAAGGGTTATATTTTTTCAACTTCGTGGCATTCGCCGCAGGCGTTGGTGTAAGGGATAGGCATGGCTTTCCCCGGCTCGGCCCCTTTGACCGCCGGATTGTCCTTGCGCGGTACGTCAAAGAGGTGGGAGGAAATATCGTTCATCCAGTAATTCTTTCCATCCTTGCCCTCCAGTCCCTTGCCAAGACCGGCGCCGGTCTGCATGGTCTTGGTCATGTGGCAGTCGATGCAGTTGATCTTTTCATGCTCCTGGCCGACGGCGGCGGCCGTATGCGCCTTGATCTCAATATCACTGTGGCAGTTCGCGCAAAGGGTGTTCCCGCCATCGCGGACTTCCATGAGGAGCTGGTGTTTTACCCCGCTCTTGCCATGCGGGTCATGGCAGTCGGCGCAGGTCATCAGGTAACTGTCGTTCATGTATTTTTTGGAACGGATCAGGTCCGTGCCCTGCTGATGATGGGATTTGGAATGGACGCCGTCAGCCCAGAAATCCTTCTGGGCCGCATCTTCCCTTGTCGTGTGGTTGACCAGGTACTCGTTGCGGCTGATCCCGGGGGTGAGCATTGTATTGTCCTTGTTCACGGGCTGATCGTTTTTCAGGTACCCCTGCGGGCGGCTGTGGCACTGATTGCAGATGACCGTTGCCCGTTCGGCGGCAAGTTTGCCCGGATTGACAATGGTGGAGCCCTTTTTCTCCTTGGGCGATTTGGCATGCTCTGATCCGGCGCCGTGGCAGACCTCGCAGCCGATATTCAATTCGTTGGGTACTCCGTCACCGTCGATATCCAATTCACCGTTCGGGTCGTTGACCGCTCCGGCGACAAAGTCGCCCCCCACAGTTGGAGTGAGCGAGTAGCCGTTGAAGTGGCAGGAGGCGCACTCGTTCTCGAACGCCTTTTTCCTCGGCGGGTCGGTCAGCTTGCCGGTCTCCTCGTTAAAGAGCCAGTCGGCGTGGTAATCGCGCCAGGGCTTGCGGGTGCGGTCGGCAAAACTTTCGTCGCCCTCGGTATTGTACTGGACAAAGGGAAAATGAACGTCGGCAACCTTGTACAGGTAGCGCTGCTTGTACAGTCCTCCGCCGTAGGTCATCTCGACCGGGTAGGTCCGCGGCGGGTCGGAAGGGTCCTTGGCGTTTTCGGTCCTGAATTTGAGCTTGCCGTCCGTATCGGTGAAAAAGGTGGCGGTAAAACTCAGGGATGCGGGATCGGCGGGGGCCTGATCGGAGATCAGGTATTTGTCGAAGCCCCGCCCCTTGTCAAAGCCGGAAAAGTAAAACTTCTTCCCGGCCCTCAGGGCGTCGAGCCCCTTGTTGAAATCGGGGAAGCGGGAAAAGTCCTGCAGATTGCCGGGCTTGCCGATCACGGCGATGCCGATTTTATGCAGGGTTTTCTTCAGGTCGGCATAGTCTTTGTGGCAGGAGAGGCATTTTGAGCTGCCCACGAAGTAGGCGTTGTCCGGGACCTTGCCGGAAACCTGGATGGCCAGGGGGTCGGCCGTGAGTTCAGCCGCGCTCATCGCTTTGTTGGCCATGTCGCCGCCGGGGAGATGCGCCGGATCAGCCGGTTCGACATAGACAAAGTACTTTCCCTCCTCGACCGCGGAAATGGTGAACGCCCCCGTTTGATCGGTAATGCCTTTCGGGTACTTGTCCCTGCCCGTTGCAAGGGTGTCTTCCATGGGCTCATCGTTGTCGACATTGGCCCGGATCTCGATGGAGGGTTCCTTTCGGAGCTTCTCGACATCGGCCGCGGGAACAAGATAGACCGCAGCGCCCTCCACAGCCTGGTTTGAGCCATCCTGAACAACCCCCTTGACCGGCATTCCCTGGCTTGCAGCAAGTTGCGCAAACGCGATGATGGCGGCGGCAGCGGTCAGTCCTGCCAACTGTCTGCATCTGGTCCCCTTCATGTGAGTTCTCCTCTTGAATGAGAATGATGTTATCCGGTCGGGATGCCGTGCCTGGGCCGGTTGTCCTCGTTCCGGGTTGATGGACGGGGAAGGGACAAATTGCCCCCGGGAGAGCTGCACAAGCGCAGCGGGGTTCCGCACAATTCATCCAAATGAAAGAAATATGAAATAAATATGCCAGTTTTCAGGCTGCAGATTGAATGCACTTTTATTCCATATTATCAGATAGATGCAATGACAGTACAAAAGCAGCCCGGAAGGGCATGGCCGGGAAAAATGTCCCGGCAGGCAGGATTTGTCCTGTGCGGCTGGATGTCATGAATCAGGCATTTCCGCGGTGAGGAGGTCCGGTCTGAAAGCCTGAAATAGTCCAAACAGTTAAAGGTGAACATATTGCCCGGTCTTTGCGGCTGGAAAAAAATGCATTTGGTTGACCTAGGTCAATTCTTTTCGCGAATTATTAAGAGATTATCAAATGAGAATGAAAATTGAGGCGATCCTGGTACGCCTGTCGAATTTTCGTTCAAAGAAAAAATATCGCTCACCGGTCTGTACCATAACCAAGGAGGGGAAACGCCATGCGCATCGACAGACGGGAATTTTTACGGGGGGCAGCCGGGGCCGGCTGTGCTCTGGCCTTCGGGCTACGATTTTTCCACTTCTCCGATGATCCTGTCGCTTACGCGGCGGAAGTCGAACAGTTGGTCCGCTCCACCTGTTCGCCCAACTGTACCGGGGCCTGCGGCTACATGGCCCGGATCACCAACGGCCGGATCAGCACCCTGATCCAGGCGGCCGATTATCCAGAGGATTCATACAACCCCCGGGGCTGTCTGCGCGGGCTGTCGATGATGGACCTCATTTACGGCAAGGACCGTCTGAAGTACCCGCTCATTCGTACCGGCTCCCGGGGCAGCGGCGAGTTCCGCCGGGCAACCTGGGACGAGGCCCTTGACTACGCCGCCGGCAGGCTCAGGGAAATCAGCGACAAATACGGCCCGGAAGCGATTGCCACCACGGTCCAGGTCCCCGGGACGGGATATGTTCAGAAAGGGGCGCTGGTGGCCCTTGCCGGGCTGGCCCGCTGGACCATGCATCACGGCTACGACCAGAACGGCGACCTGCCCATGTTCTGGCCGATGACTTTCGGCGTGCAGAGTGAAGAGCTGGAATCGCTCGAATGGATCAATGCCCGCACCACCCTTATTTTCGGCTCCAACGTCATCCAGACCCGGCTCCCCGATGCCCATCATCTCCTCGAAGCCAAACGAAGGGGCAGGGTGGTCGTCGTCGATCCCGATTTCTGCAGCACTGCCGCCAAGGCCGACGAGTGGATGCCGATCAAGGCCGATACCGATGCGGCCCTGGGACTCGGCATGGCCAAAATCATCATCGACCGCAAACTGTACGACGCTCCCTTTCTCCAGGATTTCACCGATTTCCCTATCCTGGTCCGCCGGGATACGGGCAAGCGGCTGTTGTCCGGGGAAGTGCCGGACCTGGCGGCGGATGCCCGGGCAAGGAAGATCCCCGACTACCGGAGCCTCTTTGTCATCCGCTCCGGCAATGATTTCCGCATCCTCGACCCGGAGAGGCTCGATCCTACCGGCGCCGAGCTTGAGGGCGAGTACGAAGTGACGCTCGCCGACGGCAGCACCGTGACGGTGGAAACGGTCTTCACGGCCCTGCGGAAGACACTGGCCGACTACACCCTCGACAAGGTGGCGGCCATAACCGGCTGCGACCCGGCCCAGATCGAACGGGTCACCGTGGATGCGGCGAAGAACGGGCCCATGCACATCATTTACGGGGCCAGCAACTACCAGTGGTACAACGGTGATCTGAAGGGGCGGGCGCTGTCCCTGCTGCCCGTGCTGACCGGCAGCATCGGCAAAAGCGGCAGCGGCATCTCCACCTATGCCGGCCAGTACCGGATCCGCTTCAACGTCAAAAGCTGGTGGTTTCCGGAAGGGTCGAAGATCAACTGGGTCCCCTATCTCCACTTCCTGCAGGGCAAAGGCCCCCGCTACCCAAAGCACGGGATCAAGGCGATGGTCGGCGGCTGGGGCAACCCCTTTGACCAGCACAATATGAGCAACCGCCTCAAGGAGCGGGCGACCTCCGGCGAGCTGGAATTCATCCTGACCACCGACTTCCAAATGTCCACCAGCTGCATGTGGTCGGACGTGGTCCTGCCGGCCCCCACCTGGTATGAGAAATATGACCTGACCGCCACCATCCTCCATCCCTACCTGCAGCTCCAGCAGCCGGCCATCAAGCCGCTGTTCGAGAGCAGGTCCGAGTTGTGGATATTCCGGGAACTGGCCAAAAGGCTCAACCCGGCATTTGAGCAGCATTACTTCCCCGGACTTGACGAAAACGAGGCGGCCCTCAAGGTCATCGAACTCCTCCTGGAGACAGGCGGGTTTGAAACGGAAGGCATCACGCTGGAGATGCTGAAGAAGGGACCTGTCCGCCTCCATTCGCCGGCACCGGAGGACCGGCAGATTCCTTTCTATGAACAGGTCCAGCATCGAATCCCCTTCCCGCCGCCCAGTTATCCGGCGCCGATCAAGGCCACGGCCCAGTTCCTCCGCAGCGGCAGGATCGAATTCTACAAGGACGAGGATCTTTTCCTCCAGGAAGGGGAGCAGCTGCCCGTCCACAAGGAAACATTCGTTGAGACCGAGTACAAGGTCAACCCGGCGGCCCGGGAGAAATACCGGCTGCGGTACGTGACCAAAAACTCCCTCTACCGGGTCCACTCCACCCATTCCAACAACACCATTCTCCTCGAGCTGCAGGACAACAGGGCCAAGGTCTTTCTCAATCCGGGCGATGCCGGGGAAAGAGGGATAACGGACGGGGACCTGGTGCAGATATACAACGATCGCGGCAAAACCAGGGCCCATGCGGTCCTCGATCCCGGCTGCAGCACGGGAACGGCCATCTTTGAAGAGGGCTGGTGGTCCCGCTATCTGGGCGGCGAATCGTATAACTCGCTGACCTATCCCTGGATCAAGCCGCTGCACGAGATCTATTTCGTGCCCGGCATGTGGTCGCCGACAACGGTATGGAATGAATGTCTCGTGGATGTAAGGAGGATGGACGCATGAAAATGGGCATGGTCATAGACCTGGAAAAATGCATCGGCTGCCGCTCCTGCATGGTGGCCTGCAAGCAGCATAACTCCCAGCCGCCGGAAACGTGGTGGAACCGGGTGTTCACCCCGGGCAGCCACCGCCACCTGACGCCTCCGGCCAGGGGTGTCGAATATTTCCTGCCGGTTCACTGCCAGCATTGCGAGAACGCCCCCTGCGAAAAGGTCTGCCCGGTCGGCGCCACCTTCCGGGCCGAGGACGGGGCGGTACTCATCGATTTTGAGCGCTGCATCGGCTGCCGGTACTGCATGTCGGCCTGCCCGTACGGGGTCCGGCAGTTCAACTGGGAAGACCCGGAGAAGGCGCACCAGCGCTCCGAGTACCAGGAAAAATATCACTACGGCTGCCCGGAGGACCATCGCCATGACGGCCGGCTGGTCTACACGCCGCTGCGGCCCAAGGGCGTTGTTGAAAAATGCACCTTCTGCGCGCAATACCGCGATAAAGGCGAACTGCCGGCCTGCGTCCGCGGCTGTCCGGGCAAGGCCCGCACCGTCGGCGACCTTGACGATCCGGACAGCGAGGTCAGCAGGCTGATCAAGGCGCGGGACGGCTTCACCCTGCTGCCGGAAAAGGGAACAAAACCGACTGTCTTTTATCTTCCGCCCAAGCCGAAGGAGGTGTGATCATGTCCGTCAAAATGAAATCCGGCCTGTGGGTCAGCGGCGCCCTCTTTCTTGCCGCGATTGCAGTCTGGCTGTATCAGCTCCGGGAGGGTCTGATCCTGACCAATATGGTCAACTCCTACAGCTGGGGGCTCTATATCTCGGGTCTGGCTTTTTTTGTCGGCAACGCGGCCGGCGGCCTGGTATTGACGTCCTCGATCTACCTTTTCGGCGTCAAGCAGCTCAAGCCCCTGGCCAAGCTCGGGGCGCTCACCGCCTTTGCCAACGTCACCGCCGCCATGCTCATCGTCCTGCCGGATATCGGCCGGCCGCTGCGGCTCTATAATTTACTTCTCCACCCCAACTTCATGTCGCCGCTGGTGTGGGATGTGCTGGTCCTTAATCTCTACGCCCTGGCCTCGGCGCTCTATCTCTACATCCTGATGCTGCCCGAGCTGACCGGCAGGCTCGCCTGGCTGGCCGTCAAGGTGGACGATCCCCATGAATTTTCCGAAAAATGGGGCCGGCGCATCGCGCCGGTGGCCCTTCTTTTCGCCATCGGCATCCATGTGGTTACGGCCTGGATCTTCTCCACCCAGGGCGCCCGCGACTGGTGGTTTACCCCGGTCATGGCCCCGGATTTTGTCTCGGTCGCCATCGCGGTGGGCACAACGGTCGTTCTGCTGGCGGGAGTGCTGGCCTACGGAACCGGGAAAAAATACGAAGAAGCCTACCGGACCCTCGGCCTGATCATCTTCATCGCCACCTGTGTGCACCTCTTCCTGATGATGAATGACCTGGTCATCCATGCCTGGTATGGCAATGCGGAAACCCACACGATCATGGCGGTCGCCTGGGGCGATTTTGCCTGGCTGCACATCTTCGAGGTTGCGGCCCCGCTCATCGGCGCCGGGCTCCTGCTGCTGTCCTCGGTCCGGCGGTCGCTGCCGCGGCTGGCCCTGAGTTCGGCACTGCTCATAGCCGGGGTCTTTGCCCACCGCTTCCTGCTCATGCCCGCCGCCTATAACAGTGTGCCCATGACCATAACGCCGCTGGGCCTGCCCAATACCCACTGGTCACTGCCGATTGCCTCGGGACGATTTACTCCCGGGATGAGCACCTTTCTCGAACAGTACAGCTACAGCCCTTCGCTGGTGGAAGTGGTGATCCTGCTCGGCATTATGGGGTACGCGGTATTCCTGGTCCTGCTGGCCATATCCAGGCTGCCTATTCTGGCCGGGGAGAGGAGCTGACATGGCCGCCGTCATGCTGCATCCCGGTTTGTGGTCCGTCTCGCGGTTGTTCAGTTATCCTGATGGCAGGGAGGCCCCGGTCTGCCTGCCGGAGGAAGCGGGGACCGAGGCCCGGGCGCTGATCGCCGAGATGCAGGGCATCGATCCCGTCCGCCTGGAAAACGAATATATCCGGCTGTTTGTCAATGCCATGCCTGAGGTGCCCTGCGCCCCCTATGGTTCCGTGTACCTGGAAGGGACGGTCATGGGTGAGTCCACCGTGAAGGTGGGCGATGTCTATCGCAAATACGGCATGGCCCACGAGGAGCTGGCTGATCACATTGCCGTGGAAAGCGAATTCCTGGCCTGGCTGTACGGAAAGGCCGGGGAGGCCCCGGAAGCAGAAAAGGATTTTGCCTATCTCCTCGGCCATCTGCGGCAATGGACCGGTTCCTTTTTTGACCAGGTCATCCGCCACGACCGGCTGGGCTGTTATCGCCGGGGGGCGGAGCTGGCCCGTCGGCTGCTGGCCGATATTGCCTGAGGCGGGACAACCGGGACCGGCCCAGCCGGCTGCCGGGCCGGGAGGGGAAACGGCGGCGGCAGGAGGGTATCGTCGACGCCTTAGTCGGGAGCAGCCTGCAGGTTCGTGGTGCTGACCCCGGTTCGGCCGGCCTGGGCCGCCTCCGCCGCATTGAGGATGACGGGCATCATCAGCGACCAGAATTCGGATGTACATATCCTGTTTTCATCTATCCGGCCGTCACAGTTGTTGTCAATGTTGTCACAGATCTCCACGGCGCCGGGCCTGATTGTCCTGTCGTCATCATTGCAGTCCGAACCGCCGCAGGAAGGGTCCCGGTAGCCGTCCCCGTCCGCATCCGGGCAGGAAACATTGCAGTCTTCATCCGTTAAGCCGTTGCAATTGTTATCAGTGCCGTCCCAGCAGATCTCCTCTGCATTGGGGTGGATACGCGCATCTTCATCATCGCAGTCGCCCCACGCCTCCGTGAATCCGTCGCCGTCGTTATCAACAATTGCCGTGTCAACGCCGCCGGGCCCTGCGGGATAAAGGACGACCTCCTGGGCATAGCCGCTTTCAACGGATCCTATGTAGGCGGTAAGGGAAAAATAATAGGTCTCCTCCTCGGCCAGGCCGTGGAGGGTAAAGGAGGTCACGTCACCGATATCCACCGGGGAAGAACCTTCGGTTGCCCCGGTGCCGTTGTAGGGGGGTCCGCTGGTCCCGGTTTTGTAGTGGATCCTGTACCCGTCCACCGGTTCGGGGTTCGGGGACCAGGAAAACGATACATCCACGGCATGGGCATTTCCGGAAAGGACTATCTGCAGGCATGCGGCAATGAGCAGGAGAGAGCGGGAACAGAAGAGATTCGTAAATTGAAGCATGGTATGGAATCCATGATGAGCAGGTATTTATGGTTTTCAGTGTCGGGCGAGTCGCCCGGTTCACAGATCATCATGTTCCTTGAGCATGTTCCGTGCCATGCCGGCAGGGCAGCAGAATTGTCTTGCCGGCGGTTGGGACGGGTTCAAAATTCTACGCTGAAACAGTGAATTATGATGAAAAGAGCAGAGAGACTTCAGCAATGCCGGGCAGGGGTTTCAGGCGGGAAATTTCGGGTAACAGCGGCAAGGTGTCAGCAGAAGCAGACAGTTTGCCGGCTGAAATTACCTGGTGTTCAACTATCCCTTTCAGTGAAGAAAGCGATCGATTACCCATAAGTTTCCGGAGTCAGAACAGAAAATGTTGGTGTTCATCCTTGATCCGGTGTGCCGGGAGGCATGTTGACCGGTGCCTATCCTCAGGGAATGAATTTTCAGTGTTTGTAATGTACTGTTTTCACGAACGAATATGAGAAACATTCCCGTCTTGCCGACTTAAGATATTCTTCGGCGATCAATAAGACCAGAAAAGACACCAAATCAGTAGCTTACAAACATCGACAATTCCACCCGCCGGGGATTGGCAGTGATCATGCTGCAGTATGTGAACAGGGTTGTCCCCTATCAGGGACAGGTCGTGTCCAGGCGGCTTTGACTGTCAACCTGGTGGAATCAAAAAGATAAAACTGCCGCGATCCAGCAGGGTGGAAGAATTGTTGAAATTGTTTTTGTTTACTGTGCGACAGCCTGGTTCAGGCTGTGGGGGAAAGGGGGGCAGGAAAATCACTCCCGCTGTTGAGCATTGCCGCCCGCTGCCGCTGCGAGCTCCCGGGCGAGCTGCATGAACTGGCGGGCCGAGGGGCTTGTCCGATCGTATTCCCAGACGGGAAGGTGGACGATCTGCGATTCCTTCATCTTTTCATCGTGCTCGATGACCGTGCCCAGGACCCTGTTGCCGAACATTTCCCTGATTTTCCGGTGAATGACCTCGGAAGCAGTGCTGCGGCGGTTGTGCATGCTGACCAGGATGTGGTAGTCGATGTCGTGCCCGGACTTCCGGCGCACAAAGTGAATGATGTCCTCGATCCTGTGGATGCCGTGCATGGAGAGGTACTCGCAGGGAGTGGGAATCAGGACCTGGTCGGCGGCCATCAGCGCGTTCAGGGTGCAGAAACCGAGGGCAGGGGGGGTGTCGATGAGGATGAAGTCGTATTGATCGACGACCTGCTGCAACCGGTTCCGCAGCAGGGTTTCAAAGCCCGGCCGGTACATGTAGTATTTGGTCAGGAGCGCCATTCTGCTGTTCGACGGCAGGAGGTGCAATCCCGGGAACCTGGTTTCCCGGATATAGTCCGAGAGGGTTTCCGACCCCGCGTACAGGACATCGAAGAACGACTGCGCCCGGGAGGAAAAACCAAGCGAGATGGTCAGGTTGGCCTGCACGTCGAAGTCAATGAGCAGCACCTTTTTGTCCAGGAGGGCCAGGCTCATGCCCAGGTTAAGGCAGGTCGACGTTTTGGCGACCCCGCCTTTCTGGTTGCTGATGGCAAAAACCGCATGTCGGTACGGGGTCGGCCGGTCCAGGGGGGCAGGGGATTCCCTCTCCGGCTCGTTGCGGACGGTGAAGCCGTGGTTGCAGTGGGCACACCGCACCTTGACCCGGGGCGTGTTGATGGATGACACATCCAGCTTGTACCGTTTTCCGCACTTCTCACATGTGA
Source organism: Desulfobacteraceae bacterium (assembly GCA_022837185.1). Classification (GTDB taxonomy): domain Bacteria; phylum Desulfobacterota; class Desulfobulbia; order Desulfobulbales; family Desulfobulbaceae; genus UBA10518. Next base: position 18,688 of record JALHJD010000002.1, on the reverse strand, counting down.
TGATCATGTTCGGTCCTTTGAGCCGTTTGCCGGGGTGATCGGCCGGGCATCAATTCAGCACTACGCGGCGCTCCGTAGCGGCTGCCGTGTTTGTCCGGACGCCGCGGATGAGTTCCTCGATGTCCGGAATGGTTGATATTTCCTCCTCTGCCTCGATGGAGGCGGCATCCAGATCCTTCTCCCGCATCAGATGTTCCGCCAGGGATTTGATGACGACGACCTCCAGGCCGACGAGGGTGTCGGCAATCAGGCCGGCCTTGCTCGAACCGGAAGACATGATGACGATGTACTTTGTTGTTTTTTCCCGATCGGCCGGGGCGATATCGATGAACCGGTTCAAGGGGTAAACCGGGATGCGCTCGCCCCGCAGCAGAATGGATTCACCGTCGGCTGCCTGCAGGATCTGGCCCGGGACAAGCCGGAGAACCTCCGCGACGCCGGGCAACGGCACGGCGAAGTTCCCGGCCCCGGCAGTGAACTTCAGGGCCCTGAACAGAGGGACGCGCAGGGGGATCTGCAGTCTGACCATCGTTCCCTTGCCTGCCGTTGATTTGATGCGGATCGAGCCGTTGAGCCGCTCGACCAGGGCCTTGACGCTGTTCATTCCGTCCCCATGGTTCCGCGCGTCTGCGCCGGTTGAGGCGGGGAAGCCCGGAGCGAGGATTATGTCGACCAGTTCGGGGTCGGACATTCTGTACAGTTCCTCGCCGCTGTACAGATTGGCGGCCAGGGCGGCGGATTTGACTTTGCCGGGATCGATGCCGCGGCCGTCATCGCCGATTTCGATAAAAAGATGTCGATGGTCCTGATGGGCGGCAAGGCGCAGCGCGCCGGTTTCGTCCTTTCCCGCAAGGCGGCGTTCGGCAGGGGTTTCCAGGCCGTGGGCCACTGCGTTGGCGACAATGGGCATCAGGCATTTTTCCAGGTCACGGAGTAGGGATTGATCGATCTCGGTTTCCTGTCCCTGGATATCCAGGCGGATCTTTTTCTCGTTCTTCCCTGCCTGGCGGGCGACAAAGTCCCTGAACAGGTTGAACAGACGGCTGACCGGCATCATCCTTATTTTCAACAGGCCGGCGATGATTTCCCTTGTCGCCCGGCCTTCGGACAGGCCATTGTCATCCAGACGGGAGAGCAGACCGTTCAGCGATTTCAGCTTTCCGGCGTCGCCAACCGTCTCCCGGGGATCGAAGTCAAAGCTGGTGATTCCCTTGTAGAGACGGGCGAGGGCCGAGCGGTCGGCAAGCAGTTCGGCAAGCCGGTTGCGGCTCGTGTCCGCGGCGTGTGCATCTGCTGCGCCGTCTTCCCTCCGGTCGGCGGTCAAAGCACCAGGAGGTTGCGGCCCGAGCGGCAGTTCGTCATGGTCCGGATACGTAACCGAGGCTGCCAGGATTTCTTCCATGACCTGGTCCACAACAGGGGCGGATCCCCCAGCCGCTTCATCGTCAGGGCCGGATTGCAGGGCCTGCAGCAGCTTTTCATACAGCCCGGCGTCGATTTCATCGCCCGGGATTCTCTCTTCGAACACCGGACTTTCCGGTTCGCCGGGGAAGGGCTCCTCGTCCAGCGATTTCAATGCGGCGCTGAGTTTGCGCAGCATGGCGCTGCGAGAAGGGTCTGCACGGAAGGGGCCGATTTGTTCCTGCTCTCCCTCAAAGCTCGAAAAAGGGGTATCAGCGCCCGTCTCCGGTTCTTCCTGCTCTTCATCCCCGGGCTCGGGAGCAGGATGGTCATCTTCCCGCCTTTCCTTCGCAAATCCGTCGAGGGAGGGCGTCCCTGCCAGGGACGGTACGGCCCCGGCGTCAATGTCCGGGGGGGGGTCGGGCCCGATATCCGGTTCCCGGCTGGTCAGGGCCGAGACAAGGGCCTCATTGTCCAGGAACTCTTCGTTCTCGGCTTCCTCCAATCTGCTGAAGAGGCCTTTCATGGAAAACGGAAAGTCGGTTCCCTCCAAATCAAGGGGGGCAAACTCGTCGGCAGGTCCCGGTCCCGTTGTCCGGGACTGGCCGGCTGACAGCCCGGATTCTGCCAGGGCATCCTCTTCACGCCGCGGAAAAAGGGCGGCGATTTCGTTGATCCGCTGCTCCATGAACGCCAAGGAAATCCTGTTGCCGAGGGAGAGATCAATATCGGCCATTTCCAGTTCAGCGATCCATTGCAGGCAATATTCCGCCAGGGGTTCGTATCCCATGTAGTTGGCCGAATACTGAAGCTTGCCGACAAGTTCCGCACAGTGGCTGATGAGCTTGGATTTGTCGCGGGTCTGCGGATACCTGTCGGTCAACGCCTGAAGCAGGGCAAGGTTTTCGTGCAGGTGCTGGACAAAGATCCGGAACAGCTCCTCGTCAAATTCATTTCTGCGCTTTTCCTCTTCCAGGAAGGAGGCGTCAAGGGCAATCGGGGCGGCTTTTACGGCTCCCTTTTTGGCCATACGGCTCTGCCCCGGGGATGCGGGCACCTTTTCGCGCATTGCGCCCGGTCCGGGGCCGGACAGTGGTGTTGGCTGTTCAGGGGCTTTTTCTCCGGCAGTATTCTTTTCCTCCTGTACGGAGGGGACGAGGTTTTTCTGCTCGCGGTCCGCCCTGACCTCTTCCCCGGCCAGCTTTTCCGCGGTGCGTGACTCCTCCCTGGCCGCCGCCATTGCTTTTTCCAGGTGGGCGGGGTCGGCGGGGACGTCTTTGACCTGCGGGAAGAGGGCGGCGATGCGCTTGATGTTGCCGTCCATGAAATCAAACGACACCGGGCTGCCGACGGCCAGTTCGACACTCATCATTTCCAGTTCCGCCACCCATTGCAGATAAAAGTCGGCCAGCCGTTGATACCCCATGTAATTGGCCGATGATTGCAGTTTGCTCACAAGATCGGAACAGAGGGTGATGATGCCCCCCTTGTTCGAAGCGTTGGCGTAGGTGTTGGTCAGGGCGCGCAGCAGGGAGAGGTTTTCCTGGGTCTGATCCAGGTAGATTTGGAAGAGTTCCCGGTCCACTTCGCGATTATATTCGTCCTGGTTCATTTCAGGCGGGAGCAGGGACAGGTCGACATTCTCTTCCGGCGGTAATTGTTCGATGCCTGCCGCGGCCGGCTGCTGACCGGGTCCGGCGTCCTTTTCCTCGTTGATTTGCTCCTCCAGCGCACGGATCTGATCGAGGAGATCTTTTACCGGGGCCCGTTCCTGGCGGCTGGATTCAATTTCCCCGACAAGCCGGGCGATTCGATCCCCGGTGGCAGCAATGACATCAATGACATGCTGATCCGGTTCGGCTTTTTTCTGGCAGACAGAGTCGATCAGCCCGGTCAGATGAAATGCAAGTTCGGAAACCCGGCCAAAGCCCGCGTGCAGGGCATCGTTTCTGATGGAGCGGATGGTTCGGAAGACATCGTTGATAAATTCTCTGTCCTTCGAATCTTTTTCGTGATTACGGAGATTTACCCTGATAAGTTCAAGGTTTTTGTTCATTTTTTCAATGAACTCTCCGATTTTCCCTGCTTCATCCATCATAATGTCCTTTTGTGTCACGGGACAACCACAACCGCCGCCGGGGGTAAATCATACTCGGGTTCCGTTCGCCTGCCGTTCATCTTCGCCCCCGCTGATATCGCTCATTGCGGATGTGCGGGCGGGATCGTCGGGTTCCTCGCGAAGCGCCTCCACCTGACCGGTTATTGTTCGGATCTTCGTCTCCACCTCCTGCAGCGCCGCTGTCATATGGTCGATTTCACCGGCAATGCTTTGGGAGGCGGAACGGTAATTTTTCCAGGGCCCGCCCTCTGCTTCATGCAGTTGCGCAAGTCCATGGAGGGAGGAAGATATTTCCCCGGCTGCCTGCTTCGCCCGTTTCGCCTGCTTGTCAAGCTCTTCGACGACCATGGTGAATTCACTGCCGCAGGTGCCGGCGTGTTCGGCCTTGATGGCGGCGTTGAGGGCAAGGATGCGGGTTTCCTCGGCCAGGTCGGCGGTGAGACGGATAATGTCGTTTATCCGTTCGGTGAACGGTGCTGTTGTGGTGTCGGGGCCTTCGCTGTCCGCAGCGGTATCAGTTGCTGCCTTGAGGGAGCGGCCAAGCGCGGCCGAACGGTCGATGAGGTCCCGGATGTCCCGGGCGGACACGGCGCACAGGCTGTCCAACCGGCCTGCGGCGGCGCTGATCCGCTCCGGAACAGGGGGCTGGCCGACATCTGCCTGGAGGACATCCTCCTCGTTCCCTGTTTCCTGGTGCGGCCCTGATGCCTCTTTGCCGGCTTCTTCCGGCCGCGGGCCGGGAGCTGTTCTGGTCTGCGCCAGAGTGCGGATTTCCCGGGCAAGCAGGTCCAGCTCACCTTTGCCGGCGACCGCAAGGGCGTCGGGCAGTTCGTCTTCCTCGTGGATGCGGCGCACGCTGTCGCGCAAGCGGAGAATCGGCGAGATGATCGAGTCGGCCAGCCGCGAGGCGGCCAGCAGGCAGATGAGGCCGGCCGCGACCATGGCCGCGGCGACAACGGCGACTGTGTGCCGGAGAGGCAGGACGGGGAGGCGGAAGAGGCCTGCAGCCTCGGCAGCTCCTTTGCTCCCCGCCTGGCCGAGGTGTTGTTTGAGCTCGGCAAAGGCAAGGGCAACCCCTTCTGCGCGGTCACTGATTTCCTCGTCCGCCCTGACAACGGCAGTGAAGGCTTCCCGGTACTGCGGGACCGCCTCGCGCATCGCCGGGTTGTCCTCCCCGGCAGCCGATGGGTTGTCAATGTCCCGGGCAAGCCGGTCCAGGGCGGCGAGGACATGATCGGCATCGTCCTTTTCCCCCCGGCTCAGGTATGCTTCCTCGTGACGGCGGAGGGTTTCAAGGTGTGATGCAGGGCTTTGCGGCAAGGACAGTTCGTTGAGTGCCTTTTCCAGAAGGCCCGAGGCCTTGCCCAGCAGCACGGCCAGCCGTTGCTGTTCATTGGCGAGGACGGGAGCCAGCGAGTTGTCTCCGGAGGGCAGACTGACCGCATAGTGCCGCTCCAGAACCCTGGCATAGGTATTGAGCCGCTTTTGCAGGGCTTCCTTCTGCTCCTCGGGAACGGGGGTTTCCCCGATGACCGGGTCCAGGGCCCGCACGGCGGTCTCCAGGGATTGACGGGCGCCGGGGGTGGGGCTGTTCAAGTATCGGCCCTGGGCGGCAAGGATCTGTTCCATGGCTTCCCGCGGTTTGTGCGGCTCCCGGGCGGACAACGCGCTTTCCAGTCTTTCTGCCGCCGATTTGAGATCGCCCAGCAACCCTTCATCCCTGTTCAGGCCCCTGGCCTCCAGGCTGGCGGCCAGTTCATCAAAGCCGGCGCCGTATTGCCCGATCAGGCTGCCGGTCCGGCGTGCTTCCCGGACTCCGGCATCATCGTTGCCGGCGGCGGCGGTTTCCTCCAATTGCCGGGCAAGCTCCGTGAGCCGCTCCATGGCCGACCTGAAATGCAAAACACTCTCAACATTTTGCTGCTGCAGGAACTGCTCCGCATTGCGGCCGGCCTCTCCCAGCAATTCCTCCAGGTTTTTTAAGGCCGGGGCGGCCGCAATGCCCCGGCCTCCGCTGTCAACGCCGGTTTGGCCGAGGGCAGACAGGCTGTAGATGCTGTATCCGGTAATCAGTGAAAAAAGCAGCAGGGTGCCGCCGACGAGCAGCAGAATTCGGGTCTTGATTGACTGACCGGCAAATTTTGAGCCGGACGATCCGTGGCGCATGTATTTCCCCCTTTTACGCATGGCCGCCGTCTCCGTTTTCAGTGCGGAAACAGCAGGAAACCGACGATGCCGGCAAGATGGTCATGCGGTAATCTTTTTCCGGCCGCTGCCCCCGTACCCGTCGAACCGGTCAGGCGATCCCGTCGCGGCCTGCGGAAGCGGGATCTCGGGTTGACAAATATTCCCGTTCATTGCCCCTTGGGGATGATCTCCGCTCCCTGCATCATCATTTTCGTCAGGGCGGTGTTCGTTCCGGACGGGTAGGACTCGGGCAACGGCTTGATGCGGTATTGGGCCGGCCCCCAGTTGAGAATTTCCTCCATGGCGCTGCTGCCGTTCGTATCGTTGGTGATGCGGACGCCGCTGATCACGCCGTTTTCGAAATAAAAAATCGCCCTCTTGTTGGCGCCCGCGGTTGCTTCGATCAGGCAGGACTTCTGCATCAGGTTGATGAGCGGCAGCATCGCGGTTATAAAAATACCCGGGCGGAAGTTGATCTCATCCCGGCAGTCGAGCATTGTAATGATTTCGCCGTGCAGCCTGATGTGGTCAAAAGGTTTGTTGATATAGCTGAACAGGCTGTCCCCCTTAAATTTTTTTCTCAGGGAATGGTTCCTGAGGGAGGTGGTGACGATGCAGAGAATGTTCGGGTATTCTCTGGTAACCGCGGCGAGGAGTTCCACCCCGTCCATTTTGGGCATTTCGAGGTCGGTCACCATTATTGCCGCCCTTGTTGATTTCAGGATCGCCAGGGCCTGCATGCCGTGCATGGCGGTCAGGATGTCGAACTGGCCGAATTTCATCAGCCCGTTTTTCAGGCGGGTCAACAGTCTGACATCATCGTCCACGATAAGAATTTTGTCTTTTGCCATAGTACATATCCTGCTCTTTCCGCCAGCGGAATTTTCCCCGGCCCCTTGGAGAATCCCGTCACGACAATGGACATGGGCGCCGGGGCCCGCCCTGGTTCAAGGAAACCGGACCCGCATCGGGGGCCGCGTTTGATTTTTTCGCAACAGTCTCCGGAGGGAATCATTGGTCATGTTGCGGAAAATTATATGAAGAATATGGAAAATTAGTCAAGACGGCTTATCACTCCCGAATCTTCCATGGGCGGGAAAAAACCGCCGCCGGCTTGGCTTTGGGGATTTGCCGGCGGATGTTTTTGGGCCCGCATCATTCTTTTCGTTGATAATTCAATGAAATTTCATTACATTTTTTTTCAGTTGCACATTGAGCGGAAATCCGTCTCGTTTTTTAATACTCGTACAAAATGTCTTTTTCAATCATGGAAAGTGTTTTTCCCTTTTTTCCCGCTGCCGGCTTTATCCCGGGTCCCGTGAAAACCGGATATCCAGGGATGACGCCGGGGTCCGTCCCCGGAACCCGCCTTTTGGCCTGACCGGGAATTTGTGCCGCCGATGACCCCGACCTCCTCACATCTCTTTAACGGGTACCTGGAAGGGATAACCCTGGCGGACATCGTCCAACTGGCCTGTCTTGAACGGTATGACCGCCGTCTGGAGGTCCGGAGCGACGGCTTCCGGGGTTGTGTCTATTTTGCCGGAGGGGAAATCGTCCATGCCGAAGCAGGCGCCCTGCGCGGCCAGCAGGCCTTCAACGAAATCATGTGCGTCCCGGGAGGGACTTTTACCCTCGGCTCGGGCAAAACGGAGAGCCGGACCATCCGCGAGTCATGGAATTTCCTGCTCATGGAGGCGATGCGCTACATTGACGAACGGAACGACACCATTTCCCTGGCGGCCGAGTTTTCCTCGCTCAATGTGCTGGTGGTCGATGATTCCCGCATGTTCACCAAGGCCCTGGTCCGCCTGTTTGACGAGGAACTGGGAGCGAGGATCGCCGGCAAGGCCTCGAACGTTGAGGAAGCGCTGAAGATCCTCGAACTGGAAAAACCCGACATGGTGACCCTGGATGTCAATATGTCCATCAACAGCAGGTACATGCCTCTCAAGCACATCATGATCCGCACTCCCGTGCCGGTGGTGCTGATGAGCGATTTCAGCGGCAACAATTTCGCGACGATGATGGAATATCTCTGCCTGGGCGCCGTTGACCTGGTCGAGAAGCCCAAGGACGAGGAAACCTGGAATCTCGTCGGCAGGCGCTTCAAGCGGCTGATCCGGAACATCAAGGAGTTCCGCATCCAGAACATCCGGCGCGCCAGAGGACACGGAGTGGCCGACTTCAAGCTGCCCGTCGGGGGGCCGGCGCGAAAACTCGTTCTGATCCTCGGCGGAGTGGGCAGCCTGCTGGAGCTCCAGAAAGTCCTGGCCTCACTCGAAGACTTGCGGGAGACGGCCGGTCTGGCTTTCCTTGACCTGTACCCCGGGGTGCTCAACCATCTGGCAGCTTATTACGATAAAATGACGATTATCAATCCGGTCCCCCTGCAGTCCGGGGCGCCCCTGCTCACGTCCCAGTGGGGTTTTACCTGCTGGCATGGATCATGGGAGATCGCCGCCGATGAAAACGGGGGGGCCGCGGCCGTCATGAAAAATGAAAACGGCCTGCTCGACGCCGACGAACTGCTCATTTCCGCGGCCCGCCGGTTCGGCCAGGACCTGGCCGTCCTCCTTCTCAGCGGCACCAGTCTGCAGTTGTCAAAGGGGTTGATGGAGGTATCGGCCGCCGGCGGCAGGATTTTTCTGCAGGATCCCGACTCCTGCCTCTATCCCGATCCGATCCTGCAGGTCGAGGCCCTCCATCTGCACGAACCGTTCATCGACCCGGAAAACATCATGGACTCCCTCGGTCCGTTTCTCCGCTGAACCGCCTCTCCGTATCGGCCGGAATCACGCCAAGGTGCAACAAGGTCCGCAGTTGGGCCGAGCTCCGCGAAGACCACGCAACCCATTGTAATTGTAGGGGTTCTCAGGCTCACTCCGTCCTCTGCCCTCTCGGGGAGAAGGGCAGATAGAAAACCCTCTCCTCGGGGAGAGGGTGGCCGGAGGCCGGGTGAGGGGTTTTGCAAACCGGCAAGCCGACAGGCTTCAAACTCCAGACTGCCAACTGCCGACTGCCGACTGCCAACTGCCGACTCCCGGCGTCAGCCGGGCTGCCCCGCCGACTCCCTGCAATGTCATTCCTGCCTGCCGTCCAGGGACGCAAGGTACTCCTCCCACTCGATGGTCAGGGACCGTTTTTTCCTGGTGTTGCACTCCTTGCAGCAGGGGACCAGATTGTCCCTGGTGGATGCGCCTCCCCGGGAAAGGGGAATCACATGATCCATGGTCAGGTGGGCGTACCCGACCTCCCGGCCGCAGTAGTAGCATTTCCCGGAGGCTGTTTTCTGCTGCCACCAGCGGGTCTTCCGCAACTCCCGCGCCTTGGCCCGCTCTTTTCTGATCCGGGCCTCGTCGGTCCCGTCCAGGTTGAAATAGTCCCTGGTCATGATCCGTCCACCACTTCCCCGCGCAGCAGCTGCCGGGCCCGGCCTACCAGGTAGAGGGAACCGGCGATGCAGATCAGGTCCTCCGGACCGCACCGGTCCACGGCCAGGTCAATGGCGACGGCCACGTCAGGGGCGCAGAACGCAGATCGCCGTAAATGTTCGGGCAGCAGCGGGACCATGTTTTTTGGCAGGGCGGAGCGCTCGGCCTCTGCACGGGTGAAGATGATGGTTTGGGCCAGGGGAGCGACCTCGAGCAGGGTGCCGGTGATATCCTTGTCGGCCATTGCCCCAAAGATCAGTATCAGCCGGTCATAGCGGAAATCATTCTGCAGCGCCTTTCTCAGGGTTCGGGCCCCGTCCGGGTTGTGGGCGCCGTCAAGCAGGATGCGGACGGGCTTTTCCCCGGCGATTCGAAATTCCTCGAGGCGTCCCGGCCACCGAACATTGTCGAGGCCCAGGCGGATATGCGCTTCCTGGACGGGAAACCGCCTGTCAATCACCTCCAGGGCGGCCAGGGCGAGGGCGGCGTTGCCGATCTGGTGTTCTCCCTTGATTTTCAGGGGCAGACCGGTTCGGCGTACCGGGCCTGGGCGGCCGTCCCCTGCAAGCCCATGGTAAGTCCATCGATTGCCGGGACCAGGCTCCGCGGTCCCGGAGAAATCGCGGCCCGAGAGATAGAGCGGGCTGTTGTTCCGGGCCGCCGCCTCTGTTATGACCGCCAGGGCGGCTTCCCCGGTCACCCCGGTGACGACCGGGACTCCAGGTTTGATGATGCCGGCCTTTTCCGCGGCGATCTGTTCGATCGACGTGCCGAGGTACTGCTCATGGTCCAGGCTGACATTGGTTATCACCGAGACCAGGGGGGTGACGACATTGGTGGCATCCAGGCGGCCGCCCAGCCCGACCTCGAGAATGGCCAGGTCAACCTCCCGGTCGGCGAACCAGAGCATGGCCAGGGCGGTGGCGAATTCAAAATAGGTTATCCGGCGGCCGCCCAGGATGGCAACGATTCTGGCCGCCGCGCCGGCAAAGTCGTCTTCAGGAATGTAGGCGTCACCGATGCGGAAGCGTTCGCGAACCGAGGAGAGGTGCGGCGAAGTGTACAGGCCTACCCGGTAGCCCGCCGCACCCAGCACGGCGAGCAGGGTCGCGGCCGCCGATCCCTTGCCGTTGGTGCCGCCGATGTGCAGACAGGGAAAAAGATGCTGCGGGTTGCCGAGCGATTCCAGCAGCAGGTTCATGGATTCCAGGCCCAGCTTTATCTTGAAGAACTGCAGCCGGTCAAGGAATGACCAGGCTTCCTGATAGGTCATGTCGGGCATATCGGGTCAGCCGATGATTTCCAGCCGGGCGTAGTCAAGATGAAGGATTTTGTCGCCGTGCCGGTCAAAGGCCACCTCAACCCTGCGGGGGCCGGGGAGATGTTTGATCCGGCCTCGGCCGAAAAAGGGGTGCTGAACGACCAGGCCGACGGCCAGGTCCGCCGCCGGGGTGCCGCGGCGCAGGGAATGAACAGGCTCCTCCCGGAGCGGAGGGCCGGCATGGGAAGAGCCGGGGAAATCCGGCTCGCCTTCTTTCTTTTCGTAGAGTCCGGGGTTGATTTCCCTCAGAAACGGGGACATCATCGTCCGGATGACCTTGCGGTCCGGGGTCACCAGTTCCCGAGGCCAGCTCAGGTAGAGGTTTTTCCTGGCCCGGGTTGCGGCGACGTAGAGCAGTCTTCGTTCCTCTTCCCACTGTTCCCCCGGCACCGCGCTCTGATGTGGGAAACGGCCCTCGGCCAGGCCGAGGACAAAAACCACGTCCCATTCCAGACCCTTGGCCGAGTGGATGGTCGAGAGGATCAGGCGGTCCCCCTTTTCGCCGCCGCCGGCATCCTGTCCGCTTTCCGGCGGGTCCAGGGCGGTGTCGTCGACAAAGGACCTCACATCGCCGTAGCTTGAGGCCAGGGCCTGGAGCTGCTCCAGCTCTTTCCGCCGTTTGGGGTAATCGTCATAATAGATTTTTTCAAAAATCGGCTCGTAGTATTCCATGATTAGATCGGACAGGGCGGCCGGGGTGAGGTCTTCCCGCTGCAGGCTGCCGAGCAGGGCGATGAGTTTGTTGAAACCCTGGCGCCAGGCCGGGGCGGCCGTATATGAGGCCAGCGCCCGCAAAGGGTCGCTGCTGCCCCGAATCGATGCCAGGATTTTCTGGACGGTCTTGGGGCCGACCTTGTCCAACTGGAGCAGGATGCGGTTCCACGACATGTTGTCCCAGGGATTGACCAGGATCCGGAAAAAGGACAGCACATCCTTGATGTGGGCCGATTCAGTCAGCTTGAGGCCCCCCCGTTTCTCAAATTCGATGTAGCTGCTGGTCAGTTCCATTTCCAGCTTGTAGGAATGATAGCCGGAGCGGAACAGGACGGCGATCTCGGGCAGGGGGGTTCCGGAGCCGGTTAGCTGCTTGATCGTGTCGACGATAAAGCGGGCCTCGGCCGCCTCGTTGCGGGCAACATGGAGAAGGGGCCGCTCGCCCCCGGTGGCGGAGGTAAAGAGGTTCTTGGTGAACTTTTCCTCGGCGCAGGCGATGATCGAGTTGGTCAGGCTGAGGATGGGCTGGGTGGAGCGGTAATTTTCCTCCAGCTTGATGATTCTGGTGCCGGGAAACTGTTCCGGAAAGCGCATGATATTGTAAAAATCGGCCCCGCGGAAGCTGTAGATGGACTGGGCGTCGTCGCCGACCACCATCACGTTGTCGTGCCCGTGGGCCAGCAGCCGGACAATTTCAGCCTGCATGAGGTTGGTGTCCTGGTATTCATCGATGAGCAGATGGGTGAAGCGGGAGGTGATCTCGAGCCGGGCTTCCTCCGACTCCGTCAGCAGGCGGTGCCAGTTGACCAGCAGGTCGTCGTAGTCCATCAGGCCGTGATCGAGCTTGAAGCGGGCGTAGTGGTCCCTGATCTTGTACAGGTCCTCGATGAATTCCGACAGGTGGAGGTGCTGGTCATAGACCAGTTCCTCGATGGGGCGCGACTTGTTGATGGAGCCGCTCAGGATGTTCATGACCATTCTTTTCGAGGGAAAGCGTTTTCCCGGTCCGGACAGTCCGAGCGAGGTTTTGATGAGGTTGACGATGCCCTCGGCGTCCCCTCTGTCTATGATGGTGAAGCCGGGGCTGAACCCGATGAGGTGGCCGTGACGGCGCAGGAGCAGGTTGGCCGTGGCATGGAAGGTCCCGCCGACGACCAGGCGGCATGACTGATCGGCTATCCGGGCGGCGCGCCAGAGCATCTCCTGGGCCGCCCGGCGGGTAAAGGTCAGCAGGAGGATGGTCTCCGGGGCGACCCCCCGTTCGATGAGATGGGCGACCCGGTAGACCAGGGTTCTGGTCTTGCCGCTGCCGGCGCCGGCGATCACCAGCAGGGGGCCGCCGCCGTGGGTGACCGCCTCGTACTGGGCCTCGTTGAGATTGTCCCTGTTGATCGGTGAAGTGTGCCGGTGTGGAGGACCCCCGCCATCGGCAAAAAGTTCGTGCTGCATGGTACAGGTTGTACCATAGTGGCGGTGCAGGCGCAACGATGATAAACCGGCGGCAGGGACGGGGCCGCCGTGCCGGAGGAAGCAGCGACTTGCCGGGGCCGGCTTCCGGCGGCGCGGTTTTTCGTGATCCGCCATGTTGACAGAGGCGGCGGCTGTGAGTAGAATCGCTGCACGCGCAACAGACACTTTCATGAAACGGTGCAGAGACAATGATGGATACCCGGACGCTGATGGATACATTTACCGACGACGTGCTGGAGGCCATTTTTCCCGCCGCACGGTCCGATGAATTTTTCGAGGCCCTGTTCGGCGACCCCTCCGAAGGCTCCTACGATATCAGGCTCAGGTTTGACGGCTATGACAGGAATTCCTCGACCTTGCGCTTCAACCTTGAACTGCATGAGAGGCCGGGCTGCTGCCTTGTCTGCAGCCTGACCTACGGGCTGCCCCAGGTCTTCGCCCGGCATCCGGTCATCAACCTCAAGGGGGTGGTGCGGGAGATCGAGAAAAGGCTTCCCGGCCAGGCGGTCTGTTCCGATTGGCGGCTCGAGCCGACGCGCCAGCTGGACAGGAGCTGTCATTCCATCCCGCTGGTCATTGCCGTGCAGGCCGGATAATTTGCACCGCACCCCGCTTTTGACCGCTCTGTCACTTGGTGGACGGCCGGTCCCCGGGAGAACGGGACTTGTCTCCCGGCGGCATGCCCGCCTGTTATTCCCTGCGGCCGGCAACCATGATTGATCTGCTTTTCAATGTCTCTCCGGTGCTCAAGATCCTGCTGGTCTTTGTCCTCATTCTGGCCGCGGACCGGATCCGCGTCCCGCTGGGCATCGGGCTTGTCGGGGGCGGACTCGCGGTTGATGTCTGGGCAGGAAAAGGGGGGGGCGCGGTGTTGACCGACCTCGGCCTTTCCCTGGGCCGGCCCGAACTGTGGCTCCTGGTGTTCAATATCACCCTGATCCTTGAGTTCGGTTATTTCATGGCCCATGAGCCGAACTCCCGGGCGATCCTGACCGCATCGAGGAAGCTCGGCGGCCGCCACGGCCGGGCTTTGAGCCTGGTCCTGATCCCGGCGTCCATCGGCCTGGTGCCCATGCCCGGCGGCGCTCTCTTCTCCGCTCCCCTGGTCGGTGAGACCCTGCGCGAAAAGGATCTCCCGCCCGCCTGGAAGGCGTCGGTCAACTACTGGTTCCGTCATGTTTTCGAATACTGGTGGCCCCTCTATCCGGTGGTCATCGTCACCCTGTCCATTTTCAGCCTGAAAACCTGGCAGTTTTTTTCCCTGCAGGTCCCGTTCACGCTTGTCAGCCTGCTTGCCGGCTGGTACTTCATTCTGCGGCGCCATATTCCGCACCTTGCCGAGGAAGCCCCGGAAGAGCAGGGCGGCGGCAACCGTCTGTCGATGGTCATGGCCCCGCTGGTCATTGTCGTCCTCTGTACGCTGCTGCTTCCCGGGTGGGTCAGGATGCTCCTGCCCCAGGCTTCTCCCACCACCGATAAGCTGCTGGCGATGCTGATCGGGCTGGGAATCAGCCTGCTGCTGATCGCTTTCGCCAGCAGGGCGGACAACGGCTTCCGCATGTTTTCCCATATTTTTTCGCGCAAGACCGCCAACGTGGTGTTCACCCTGGGCGGGGTCATGGTTTTCCAGGCCATGCTTGACGCCTCGGGACTGCTGCCGGAAGCGGGCCGCCAACTCGACGCCTCGATGATTCCGGTCGAGTTCGTGGTCGGCTTCCTGCCCTTTCTTGCCGGCCTGGTAACGGGCATCGCCATCGGATTCGCCGGACCGGCCTTCCCCCTGGTGGTGGGGCTGATATCGGTCAACGCCCAGCTTTCCCAGGCTTCGGTGCTGGTCCTGGCCTTCAGCATGGGGTACGTCGGCATGATGCTGTCCCCGGTCCATCTCTGCTATGTGCTGACCCGGCGCTATTTCGTCTGCGACCTGGTCCCCTCCTACGTCTATCTGATGCCCTGCGTGCTGGCCGTCGCCGGATGGGGGATAGCGATGCATATCTTTCTCCGCCTGGCGGGGGTGTGACATGGGCGGCCGCCGTTTCAACATCGGCCAGATGTTTCTGGTCGGTTTTGACGGGCTCGAGGCGGACCGGGGCCACCCGATCGCCGAGGCGATCAGCCGTGACCGGCTGGGCGGCGTCATCCTGTTTGACCGCAACGTTGACGGGACCCGGCAGAATATTGCCTCGCCGGAGCAGCTTGCCCGACTGACTGCCACCCTGCAGGGCTATGCCGAAATCCCCCTGCTGGTCGCCACGGACCAGGAAGGAGGCGGGGTGTGCCGGCTCAAGGAAGAAGACGGCTTCCCGCCCACGGTCAGCGCCAGGCAGCTCGGGGATGCGGATGAGAGCGGGGAGACCTACCGGAGGGCCGGGGCCATCGCCTCCAGCCTGGCGCAATGCGGCTTAAACCTGAACCTGGCCCCGGTGGTCGATCTCGACCTGAACCCGGAGAACCCGATAATCGGCCGGTACGGCCGCAGCTTCGGCAGGGAGGTCGAACGGGTGGTCACCCAGGCGGCGGCGTTCATCCGGGCCCATCACGACCGGGGGGTCGCCTGCTGCCTGAAGCATTTTCCCGGCCACGGCAGCGCCGCGGCTGATTCGCATCTGGGTTTTGTCGATGTTACCGGGCAATGGGGGGAGGTAGAGCTTGCGCCCTTTGCCGGGCTTTTTGCCGCCGGCCTCGCCGACGCGGTGATGACCGCGCACCTGGTCAACCGCCGGCTTGACAGCCGGGCGTATCCGGCCACCTTGTCCGGGCCGGTGATCAACGGCCTGCTCCGCGGCAGGCTCGGTTTTGACGGGGTGGTCGTTTCCGACGACCTGCAGATGAAGGCGATCAGCAGCAGGTGGGGCTTTGAAGAGGCCGTCCGCCTGGCGGTCCTTGCCGGAGTGGACCTGCTCCTGGTCGGCAACAACCTGATCAGGGAAACGGATGCGGTGACCAGGGGGATAAAGGCCGTGGAACGACTGCTGGACGAAAAGAGAATCGACGTGGAGCGGGTGGCCGCCTCACTGCGGCGCATCGCCGTGCTCAAGGAAAAAATAGCCGGAGGAATTGCATGGACAGACAGCCGACCCACAACCTGGCGATAGGGTACCTCATCTGGATATTCGGGTTTCTCGGCGCCCACCGCTTTTATTACGGGAAGCCCATCTCCGGCACCATATATTTCTTCACCCTCGGGCTCCTTTTCATCGGCTGGATCGTCGATCTTTTTCTGCTGCCCTCCATGGCCCGGCAGGCCGATATTCGGTTCATCCCGGGTCCGGTCGACTATACCGTCGCCTGGATCCTGCTCGTTTTCCTCGGCATTTTCGGCGTCCATCGCATGTACATGGGCAAGTGGGTCACCGGGATCCTTTACCTGCTGACCGCCGGGTTGTTCGGCATCGGCTACATTTATGACTTATGGACCATTAATGACCAGATCACCCTTATCAACGGCACCCGCCGCGGTGCCTGACCGCAAAGGAACATGAGACCATGAAGAAAATTCCATTATCCGGCCCGGCTTCCGGTCTCCGGAAACCCCGCATCGATTATCCCTGCCTCTGGCAGTACAGGATAATCGGCGAGAGTAAGGTTGCCATCCGGAAGGCCGTGGAGGAGTATGTCAGACTCCAGCCCTTCAGCCTGACGCCGGCCAATGTGAGCTCCGGCGGCCGATACGTCTCCATGAATCTCGAGCTTACCGTCCATGGAGAGGAGCAGCGGCTGGCCCTCTACCGTCTGCTGGCCGGTCATCCCGCCGTCAGGGTTGTGCTGTGAACAGGAATCCGGGCAGTCAGGAACAAACAGGCCAGGGAGGGGAAAAACTCGACAACCGGGTCATCCCGGTGATGCGCGAGGCCGTCGCCACGGTGCAGCTCATCCTGTTCCGCGAGTTGAAAACGGCGCTGGCCGGCAAATACGCGGCATGGGATGGAGACGAATATGCCCGGCTCATCGGCTGCATTGTCAATGATGTTTTCGGCACGCCCGCGACGGACAAGGAAGCGGCGCGGTTTGCCCGGTGCCATATGGACATTGTGGAGGAGGAGATGCGCGGCCTGGCCGCGAACGTCCCTGACCTGCTGCCCTGCCTGACCGATGCCCTGCGGATGCAGACCTTCTGTGATTACGAGGAGGGAGTCAATTCGCTGCCGACCCTGATGCGGGCCCGTGCCCTCGGCTTCCTGCAGGAGGAGCGGACCATGCCCATGCCCTCCACCTTCATGCTGGCCGTGCGCCGGCTCGGCGTCGAGCATGGGCTGCTGGAGGAGTTGGGGCCTAAGGGCCCGGACGCAGCGTGACCAGGGTAGCGCCCCAGGAGCCCGCGTCTTCTCCGGCCAGGGTGTATCCGGCGACATAATCCAGCCGGTCGAGGACCGCGTGCACGGTGCGGCGCAGATTGCCGATGCCCTTGCCGTGGATGATGCGCACCTGGTAAATGCCGGCCTTGCGGCATTCCTCCAGGTAGTCCGGGACAAGGTGCTTGATGTCCGCTGGCCGGAAGGAATGGAGGTCGAGGGTGCCGTCAATGGGGAGGGGGACCGGTTCGTCAGTGTTCATGTCCGTTGATCATGCGTAAGGCTATGGCGGCGGCCCGCCCGGACGCGCCCGGGCAGCCCAGTTTGTTCCGTACTTCGTCAAGTCCCTGCCGCATTCTTGTTCTCTCCCTGCCCTCGCGCAGCAGCGGTTCCAGGCGGCCGGCGATGTTTTCCGCCGTCACTTCATCCTGGAGAAGCTCCGGAATGACGCTGCGGCCGGCTATCAGGTTGACAAGGGAAAACCACGGCAGCTTGATCAGCAGCCGGCCGAGGAGGTACGAGCGGGGGGAAACCCGATAGGCAACGACCGTTGGTATTCCGAGGATGGCGAGTTCCAGGGTCACCGTTCCTGAAGCGGCGACAACGCCGTCACACGCGGCCATCAGATCGTAGCGGTCCTCGGACAGGACCCTGATATCAAGATGGTCCCGGCAGGCGCTGATGCCGTTTTGCTCCAGGAGCTGTTCCGAAACGGTGGGAGCGCGGGGCACGAGGAAAACAAAGTCATCGCTCCTGCCGTCGGCAAGTTTCCGGGCCGCGGCGAGAAAGTCGGGCAGCAGGGTGACGATTTCCCTGCGCCTGCTGCCCGGCAGCAGCCCGACCACAGTCCTGCCGGGATCGATGCCCAGGCGTTCCAGAAAACTGTCCCTGGATACGGTGACCGATACCGTGTCCAGCAGGGGGTGGCCGACAAAATCGACCGTGTAGCCGCACCGCCGGTAGTACTCCTTTTCGAAGGGCAGAATGACGGCGACCCGGTCGGCCAGGCGGCCGATCTTGTGCACCCTTCGCTTGCGCCAGGCCCAGACCTGGGGGCTGATGTAGTAGAAAACCGAAATTCCCAGCTTCCGGGCCCGGCCGGCCAGCATCAGGTTGAAGTCGGGGAAGTCGATGAGGACGAGCAGGGAGGGGCGCCGCTCCCGCATGGCCCGGAGCAGAATCTTTCTGGCGGCCAGAATATCGCCGATATGGCTGAACACCTCCATGATGCCGACCACGGAAAGGGCAGCCGCGTCGTAGAGCAGTTCGACGCCCACGTCAGCGTCGAACTCCACACGGACCTCGCCGACGACGTGGAACGCACGGTCGCCTACGGCAAACGCTACTACGACGTCTGCCCCGAGCGCTTCTACGTCAAGGTGCCGCTCACGCCGGCGGGCTACCTTGGCGCCCGCGGGCTGGCCGAGGGCGGCGTCCCCGTCAATTTCACCCTCGGCTTTTCCGCGAGGCAGAACTACCTGGCCGCGATTCTGTCCGGGCCGGACTACGTGAACGTCTTCCTGGGCCGGCTGAACGCCTTCGTGGCGGACAACGGCCTCGGCGACGGCAGGAACGTCGGCGAGAAGGCCGCGCTGGCCACGCAGAGGATGCTCGCGGGGCTGCGGGCGGCGGGCAGGAGCGCGTCGCGCCTGATCGGAGCGAGCATGAGGGAGGGTCCCAGGTGGCCGCGCTCGCGGGACTGGACGTGTACACCGTGCCGCCGAAGGTCGCCCAGGCGTACCGCGACGGC